>JANXTM010000039.1 GCA_025352405.1 Polaromonas sp. | reverse complement strand
ATATCCGCGCCAGGTTGTCCGGGCAGGGCGCTGAAGTCGTGACCATGACACCGCCCGAACAAGACGCCTTTTTTGGCCGGGAACGTCAACGTTGGGCCAAAGTAGTGGCGGATGCCGGTATAAAACTCGACTGAAAACGGCACACATCGGACTTGAACACTGTAAGGTCGCAAGGCCGCACCTGATATTTTTTCGCTGTCAATCGTCACCGAGTCACTGCCCACAACCGCTACCCACAACCGCTACTTTGGAAGATGATGCCTTTACAAAATTCTCCTGTCCCGCCCCTGTTGGTGCCCGAGTTGTTTGCCGGAAGCGTTGATGGCAAAGCGGTCGCGCTTTATGTGCTGCGCAACGCGCACGGTATGGTGGCGTGCATCACCAACTTCGGCGCAAAAATCCAGCAGCTCATGGTGCCTGACCGAGACGGTCGGCTGGATGATGTGGTGCTCGGTTACGACAGCCTGGACGCAGTGCTGGGCGGTGCGCCGTCGGTGGGCGCATTCATAGGCCGTTATGCAGGACGCATTGGCCATGCCAGTTTTGTGCTCGGCGGTACGCGTCACGCCTTGGGGGTCAACAATGGCCCGCACTGCCTGCACGGCGGTGTCAAGGGTTCCCGCCTCAGGGTGTTTGATGCTGTGCAGAACCAGCCCTCCAGTGTCGAAATGCGTTGCGTTTTTACCGATGGCGAGGAGGGTTTTCCGGGCACGCTGGCCTTGCGCCTCAAATACAGCCTGACAGAAGCCAACGCGCTGGTGCTCGACTACGAGGCCCTGGCACTCGACAAGCCCACGGTCGCCAGCTTCACCACTCACCCGTTTTTCAACCTGGATGGCGCCTCCAGCGGCAGTATTTTGGCGCATGAGGTGCTGATCTCGTCCAGCCATTACCTCGCCTGCACTGAAGACCTCGTGGCAACGGGCGAGGTGTCGTCGGTTGACGGCACGCCTTTTGATTTTCGGCAGGCGGTCGTGCTCCACACGCGTCTGCCAGCGATGCTGCCCGGTTATGACGACTGCTATGTCATTGATCGGTCGAATCACGCCACCCAAGCTGCCGATCCGGCTTTTTGTGCCCGTGTGACGTCTGCCAACAGCGGGCGTGTCATGGAGGTCTGGTCGACCGAACCCACACTGCAGTTTTTCACGGGCTTAAAGCCGCGCGAACCCCTGGCTGGCGGGCCCGGCAAACGCGGCCAGCGTTACTTTCAGCAACACGGTTTGTGCCTGGAGCCACAGGGCTATCCGAATGCACCGAATCGGCCCAACTTTCCGACGGCTGAGCATTTGCCCGGCACCCCCCGGCACGGCCGAACTGTGTACAAATTCAGCGTTCGGTAGCCTCATGCTATAAAAATAATAGCGATTGGTAAACGTGTCTTCTGGGACCGAGCCACTTTTTATTAATAATTTGGCAGCCGTTTTAGAACGGCTCATTAAAAAATCCTTGCGCTGGGGGGGAGAAATGAAAAGTAAACCGAACCGGAGTTTGCTGGCGTGAACGCCAGGTCTGCGTGTTTACCCTTGTTTTTAATTGTTCCTATTGAAAAATTGCCATTAATGTATACAGTGCGTATTCATGGCTTCCTTCAAACCTTCATCCAGTCCCACATTCCCATTGAACGCCTGGTATGCGGCAGCGTATGACGTTGAGGTGGTCAACAAGCTGCTGGCGCGCACGATTTGCAACCAAAAAGTGGTGATTTTTCGAAAGACTGACGGCACGGTTGCCGTGCTTGAGGATGCTTGCTGGCACCGCTTGATGCCGCTGTCCATGGGGCATTTGCAGGGTGACGAGTTGACGTGTGGCTACCATGGTCTTGTATACAACGTGCAGGGTCGCTGCATACATATGCCGAGCCAGGAAACCTTGAATCCCTCGGCCTGTGTGCGCAGCTTTCCGGTCGTGGAACGCCACCGTTTTGTCTGGCTCTGGCCCGGTGATCCGGCCAAGGCAGATCCGGCGCTGGTGCCCGATATGCACTGGAATGACGATGCCGAATGGGCCGGCGACGGCAAGCTGATCACCGTCAAGTGCGACTACCGCCTGGTGATTGACAACCTGATGGATCTCACGCACGAAACCTTTGTACACGGCTCCAGCATTGGCCAGCGCGCCGTGGCCGAAGCGCCGTTTGTCGCGACCCACGGCGACCATACGGCCACCGTGACCCGCTGGATGGAAAACATTGATGCGCCGCCGTTTTGGGCCGGGCAAATCAATCACGCACGCAACTACAAGGGCAAGGTTGACCGCTGGCAAATTATTTCGTTTCAAGCGCCCGCCACCGTCAATATTGACGTGGGAGTAGCCGAAGCGGGCACGGGCGCACCACCCAAAGACGGTCAGCCGGGTGACCGCAGCAAAGGCGTCAATGGATTTGTACTCAACACCGTGACACCTGAAACCAACGGCAGTTGCCACTATTTCTGGGCTTTTGCCCGCAACTACTGCCTGGGTGAGCAGCGCCTGACGCACCAGCTGCGTGAAGTCGTGGCCGGTATCTTCAAGGAGGACGAGCGGGTGCTGGAGGCGCAGCAGATCGCGATTGACGAACACCCTGACCACCAGTTTTACAACCTCAACATTGACGCGGGCTCGGTATGGGCACGCCGCCTGATTGACGCGCTGGTGGCCACAGAGCAACCCGCACAAGCGGCCAAGCCTGTGATTCCCGTGCGTCTGGTGGCGTGATCGCTGGTACATGAAGGAATTGGTTGCTATGCAAAACGCTATAAATTCAATAGCATCTACCTCCGAAGAAACAAGCCCGAGCGGCCAAAATGGTCATGAAAGTGCCCAGATGCGGGCGCTCTTGCAGTTGCGCGAAATGATTCTGGCCGGCGTGTTGGTCGGGGGGGCGCGTATTGCCGAGCTGTCAATTGTTGAAAAGCTAGGCGTTTCGCGCACGCCCATCCGTGCGGCCTTGATGCGGCTTGAACAGGAGGGCCTGCTGGAAGCCTTGCCCAACGGTGGTTACGCCGTGCGTACCTTTTCAGAACGCGATGTCTCGGATGCGATCGAGCTGCGCGGCACGCTGGAGGGTCTGGCAGCCCGACTGGCGGCCGAGCGGGCTGCACCGGCTGTGGTGCTGCGCGAGGCACACGACTGTTTGCATCAGATTGACCTAGTGCTGAGTCAGAGCGCGCTGAACGACGCGTCGTTTTCACGCTATGTGGCGCTCAATGCGCAGTTTCATGCCCTGCTCAGCGAGATGGCGGGCAGCATCACCGTCGCCCGTGAACTGGAACGCGTGACCCGCATGCCATTTGCATCACCCTCGGCGTTTGTGGTGGTGCAGGCCAACGCGCCACAGGCGCGTGACATGCTGGTGGTGGCGCAAGACCAACACCGGCAAGTGCTGGAAGCGATTGAACAGCGCGAGGGCAGCCGGGCCGAAGCCATCATGCGCGAACACGCACGCCTGGCGCAGCGCAACCTGCGTGAAGCGCTTCAAGGCGATACCCCTGGCCTTGATGTCAATCCCATCAAACAGCTGCCTGGCGTGCGCCTGATTCGCAAGCAGCGTTGAACCCAGCCCTCCCTGATTTCCCTACTCTTTCAGTTTGATCTTAATTTCCATCCTCATGCGCAGCACCCTTACCTGGCTAGACGCCGTGATTGAGTCCCATCGTGATGTCACCCCGACAGTTCGGGAGTTTTGCATCAAACCTGCAGAGGGCGTGCAGCCGCATGATCCTGGCAGCCACTTGCAGCTGCAACTGCTTGTCAACGGGAGGCCTGTCACGCGTTCGTATTCGTTGGTGGGCTCTCCGGATCCTTACTGCTACCGTATTGCCGTCAAGCGCCTTGACGATGGCCGGGGCGGCTCGCTGGCCATGTGGCAGCTGGCCGCCGGTGACCGGCTGCAAGTGACGGCCCCACAAAACCATTTTTCGTTGGACCTGAACGCACCGGCCTACCTGCTGGTGGCGGGCGGAATCGGCATCACGCCGCTGGTGGCAATGGCGCAAACACTGGGGCAGCGGGGCGCCGCAGTACGCCTGCGTTATGCAGCGCGTAGATCCGCAGAACTGGCGTTTTTGCCGCTGCTGCAAGCAGCGCTTGGGGACGGCGTGCAGAGCTTTGTGGTTGAACGCGGCGAGCAAATAGACCTTGCGCGGGAAATCGACGCCTTGCCGCACGGCGCCCAAATGTACATCTGCGGCCCGGTGCCCCTGCTGGACGCCGCGCGCCGCGCGTGGGCTGATGCGGGCAGGCCACTGGCAGACTTGCGCTTTGAGACCTTTGGCAGCAGTGGTCGCTTTGCACCGCAAGCGTTTCGCGTGCAGATTCCGCGCCATCAAATGGATATCATGGTGCCCGCTGATTGCAGCCTGCTCGACGCACTCGAACTGGCCGGCCTGCAGACCATTTCCAATTGCAGGCGCGGCGAGTGCGGTTTGTGCACCATGGAGGTGCTGGCATTGAACGGCATATTGGACCACCGGGACGTTTTTCTAAGCGACCGCGAAAAGCAAAGCCAGCAAAGGCTTTGTGTTTGCGTGTCGCGCGTGGTCGGTGACATCACGCTGGAAAGTGCGTATCGGCCAGAGGCGCTGCCAGCCCGATAATTCCGGTACGCCTAGAGCAAACTGCTATATCAGGCGGTGCGTGTGTGTACTTGCGTAGGTTCGGTTTAACAATGACAGTGTGTTTATTAATTTCTAATTTCAGGATATGCCATGAAAAAAAGATACTTTCTTACCGTCTCCACCCTAGCGGTTCTCGCCCTCACCTCAGCCAGCGTCATGGCGCAGGACAACACCTTCAAAATTGGCCTGATCCTGCCCATGACGGGCCAGCAAGCGACCACTGGGCGCCAGATCGAGGCGGCAGCGCGCCTGTACATGGCGCAAAACGGCGACACCGTGGCAGGCAAAAAAATCCAGCTGATCGTCAAGGACGACACCAGCGTACCTGATGTCACCAAGCGCCTGGCGCAAGATCTGGTGGTCAACGACAAGGTCAATGTACTGGCAGGTTTTGGCATCACACCTTCAGCGCTGGCCACTGCGCCAATTGCCACGCAATCTAAAACTCCGCAGGTCGTGATGGCAGCGGCCACATCGAGCATCACGCAGGCATCGCCCTATATCGTGCGCACCAGCTTCACGCTGCCACAAGCAGCGGTTGCGCTGGCTGACTGGGCACCCAAAAACGGCATCAAGAAAGTGGTCACGCTGGTCAGCGATTACGGCCCCGGCATTGACGCTGAAAAATACTTCAAAGAGCGCCTGACTTTTAATGGCGGGCAAATCACCGAGGCGCTGCGCGTGCCTTTGCGCAACCCCGACTTTGCCCCTTTCCTGCAAAAAGTACGCGACCTGAAACCCGATGCGCTGTTTGTATTTGTACCGTCTGGTGCAGGCGCTGCGGTCATGAAGCAGTTTCTGGAGCGCGGCATGGACAAAGCCGGTATCAAGCTGATTGGCACCGGTGACGTGACGGACGACGACCAGCTCAACGACATGGGCGACGGCGCCCTGGGCGTGGTGACATCGCACCACTACTCAACCGCGCACCCTTCGGCGCTGAACAAGAAGTTTGTAGAGGCTTTTGGCAAGGCCAACAAAGGTCTGCGTCCCAACTTCATGGCCGTCGGTGGCTATGACGGCATGCGCGTGATTTATGAAGCCTTGAGAATCACCAAGGGCAACGGCGGCGGTGATGCTTTGCTGGCAGCCATGAAAGGCCAGATTTTCGAGAGCCCGCGTGGCCCGATGTTCATTGACGCGCAAACCCGCGACGTGGTGCAAAACATTTACCTGCGCAAGGTCGAGAAAAAAGATGGCCAGCTTTATAACGTGGAATTTGACGTGATCAAAGACGTCAAAGATCCAGGTAAAACGAAATAACCAAGTGATTTGATGTGTGTCATCGCGGGCCGGACCTGTTATGGCAACGTCTGACCCATCTCATGCTCACTATCCTCTTCGACGGCGTTGCCTATGGCATGCTGCTTTTCATCCTCGCTGTAGGCCTGGCCGTGACCATGGGCTTGATGAATTTCATCAACCTGGCGCACGGTGCGTTTGCCATGGTGGGTGGCTACATAACGGTGCTGCTCATGCAGCGCCTGGGCGTGCCGTTTCTGGTCTGCCTACCGCTGGCGTTTGTGGGCTCGGCCCTGTTGGGCGGGCTGCTCGAGCGCACGCTGTACCGGCCCATGTATAAAAAACCGCATCTGGACCAGGTGCTGTTTTCAATTGGCCTGACTTTCATGGCAGTCGCCAGCGCCGACTACTTTATTGGCTCCACCCAGCAGATCATGCAACTGCCGGAGTGGCTCAAGGGCCGCACAGAACTGGGTGAGGGCGCTTTCATGCTGGGCATGGGTCACTACCGCCTGTTCATCATCGTCGTTTGTGCAGCGCTGGCGGTTGCCCTGCAGTACGTACTAGCCAAAACCCGCTTTGGCAGCCGCTTGCGCGCATCGGTGGATGACCAGCGCGTGGCTGCCGGCCTGGGCATCAACGTCAACGTGGTGTTTTTATCTACCTTTGCAGTTGGCTCGGGCCTCGCTGGCCTGGGCGGCGCGTTGGGTGCCGAGGTGCTGGGGCTGGACCCGACCTTCCCGCTGAAATTCATGATTTATTTTCTGATTGTGGTCGCTGTGGGAGGTACTTCTTCCATCACTGGTCCCTTGCTGGCGGCACTGCTGCTCGGCATTGCAGACGTTGCGGGCAAGTATTACATCCCCAAAATGGGTGCCTTTATCGTCTACAGCCTGATGATTGCCATTTTGATCTGGCGTCC
>JANXTM010000020.1 GCA_025352405.1 Polaromonas sp. | reverse complement strand
AATGTTCGCGGGCACTGAAGAAGCACCCGGTGAGGTGATTTTGTATCAGGGCCGCAGCTACAAAAGCTACCGCGGCATGGGCAGCATTGGTGCCATGCAGCAGGGAAGTGCAGACCGTTACTTTCAGGAATCGTCGACTGGCAATCCCAATGCTGACAAGTTGGTACCCGAAGGCATTGAAGGCCGCGTGCCGTACAAGGGCTCGATGGTTGCCATCGTGTTCCAAATGGCGGGCGGCTTGCGCGCCAGCATGGGTTACTGCGGCTGCGCCACGATTGACGACATGCAAAACAAGGCTGAGTTTGTAGAAATCACCTCGGCCGGCATTCGCGAAAGCCATGTTCATGACGTCCAGATCACTAAAGAAGCCCCCAATTACCGGGCAGACTAAGCGGTCTGCAGACCTGAAGGCGTCTGGCAGCAGGCGCCTTTTTTCTTTTTTGCCTTGAAAAATTGTTTCTCATGCAACACCAGAAAATCCTCATCCTCGACTTCGGCTCTCAGGTCACACAACTCATCGCCCGCCGGGTGCGCGATGCCCATGTTTTTTGTGAAGTGCATCCGTGCGATGTCAGTGATGAATGGATACGCGCATACGCCAAAGACGGCACCCTCAAAGGCATTATTCTTTCAGGTAGCCACGCCAGCGTGTACGAAGACACCACTGACAAAGCACCGGCAGCGGTGTTTGAGCTTGGCGTCCCGGTACTGGGTATTTGCTACGGTATGCAGACCATGGCGTGGCAACTTGGCGGCAAGGTTGAAGGCGGTCACAAGCGGGAGTTTGGTCATGCTGACGTTCGCGCACGCGGCCACACCAAGCTTTTTGACGGTATTCAGGACTACGCCACACCTGAAGGCCAGGGCATGCTCACCGTGTGGATGAGCCACGGCGACAAGGTGACTGAACTGCCGCCAGGCTTCAAGCTCATGGCCAGCACCGAAAGTTGCCCGATTGCCGGCATGGCAGATGAAGAACGCGGCTTTTACGCCGTGCAGTTCCACCCGGAAGTCACGCACACCAAGCAGGGCGCTGCGATTCTGGAGCGCTTCGTACTCGGTATTTGCGGTATGCGCCAGGACTGGGTGATGGGTGACTACATCAGCGAAGCGGTTGAAAAAATCCGTCAGCAAGTGGGCGACGAAGAAGTTATTTTGGGTCTTTCAGGCGGCGTGGATTCATCCGTTGCCGCAGCCCTGATTCACCGCGCCATTGGCGACCAGCTGACCTGCGTGTTTGTAGACCACGGCCTCTTGCGGTTGAACGAGGGCGATATGGTTATGGACATGTTTGTCGGCAAGCTCCATGCGAAAGTCATTCGCGTGGACGCGGCTGACCAGTTTTTGGGGCACCTGGCAGGTGTAAGCGAGCCAGAAGCCAAGCGCAAGATCATCGGGCGAGAGTTTGTGGAGGTTTTTAAGGCGGAGGCGCAGCGTTTACGTGCAGGAGATGCTACCAAAAAAGGAGCAAAATGGTTGGCGCAAGGTACTATTTATCCGGACGTGATCGAGTCCGGCGGTGCCAAAAGCAAAAAAGCGGTGGTTATTAAAAGTCACCATAACGTCGGTGGCCTGCCTGAACAACTGGGCCTCAAGCTGCTGGAGCCATTGCGCGAATTGTTCAAGGACGAAGTCCGCGAACTTGGCGTGGCGTTGGGCCTGCCGCATGACATGGTTTACCGCCACCCGTTCCCCGGCCCTGGCCTGGGCGTGCGCATCCTGGGTGAAGTCAAAAAAGAATATGCCGACCTGCTGCGCCGCGCAGACGCAATCTTCATCGAAGAGCTGCACAATTTCAAGGACGATGCCACCGGCAAAAACTGGTACCAACTCACCAGCCAGGCCTTCACTGTTTTCCTACCCGTCAAGTCAGTGGGCGTGATGGGCGATGGCCGTACTTACGACTATGTAGTGGCATTACGCGCCGTGCAAACAAGCGACTTTATGACTGCGGACTGGGCAGAGCTGCCGTATGCGCTGCTCAAAAAAGTGTCCAGTCGCATCATCAACGAAGTGCGCGGTATTAATCGTGTGACTTATGACGTAAGTTCCAAGCCGCCTGCGACGATTGAGTGGGAATAATTCATAATTGTTCCGCACCGTCCAACGACATGCTTCTATGCAGAGGAAAATCTATGTAAATCAATAAGTTACTGTCTATTTTTGTTCATTACCATCCAAGACCAGCTGGTCAATTTTGACGGTTTCTTTGACGGTAAATGTTGGGTGCTGATGAAGCCTTGTTTTTTCTACCGCCAAATAGTCTGACGGTAGAAATTGGCGGTAATTAAGGACCGACATGCTGACAGATACAGAGCTAAAAAAGTTCAAAAAAACTGACAAGACATACAAAATAGCTGACCGCGACGGCATGTATGTTTCTGTTGCAACTTCAGGCACCAAGTCTTTTCGATACGACTATCGAATTAACGGACGACGTGAAACACTCACCATCGGGCGACACGACGAGAATTTATCCTCAAAACTCACCAGAGTTCTTGAAGAACTTGAATACGGAATCAGTGTCACATTGGCAGAAGCGCGCCTGCTACTTGTGGATGCCCGCCGGAGCGTTGAGAAGGGCGAATCACCTTCTCGCGCCAAAGCTGATAAGCGAACTCAAATTGCCGAGTCACTCACTTTCGGTAGTTGGGCGGAACGCTATTTCATCGACAAGTCTGATCCCAATAACGGAGCCAGACTTGCTGACTCCACTCTGGCTATGCGCCGCGCCATTTACAACCGCGATCTTGTCGGGCCATTTGGAAAGCTGAAACTGGAAGAAATTACGGCGGCAGCCTTAATGGCCTTGTGTGAAAAAGTGAAAGCACGCGGTGCGCCAGCGCCAGCCATTCAGGTACGCGAAATCGTTTTGCTGGTGTTTAGGTTTGCACACACCAAAGACAAATCCCTTGATCTCAAAAATCTTGCTGAAAGCATCAAACCTAGCGACATTGCCACTTTCAAACCACGAGAACGCGCCCTTTCCCCGGCAGAAATCCGACAATTTTTTCTTGCATTGGACGAGACAGCCATCAGTGCAACCCTTCGCCTTGCAGTCAAATTTGTGTTGCTAACGATGGTGCGTAAAGGCGAGTTCATCGGCGGTACGTGGGCTGAAGTGGATTTTGAAGCCGAGACCTGGATAATTCCAGCTACTTGAATGAAGGCCAAAAAACCTTTGGTGGTTTATTTGAGCCAGCAGGTATTGGACATTCTTGTCACCTACAAAACTTGCTTTGAGTCGTCAAAATATCTCCATCCCAGCCGGTACGACCTCAAACTGCCCATAAGCGATGCCACTCTTAATCGAGTGATTGATTCAGCAGTGAAGCACATCCGTGCTGGTGGCGCTGAGTTTGCAAGCTTTAGCGTACATGATTTACGCAGAACAGCATCGTCATTGTTGAATGAGGCGGGCTTCAATCGAGATTGGATTGAAAAATGCCTTGCGCATGAAGAAAGCGACGTTCGCTCGATCTACAACAAGGCTGGACTTGCCCCGTTTCCGCGGACGGTTTAAAGGTTCTTGACCTCTTGGGTATTTTCAATCAAATTGACTTGGCGGTCGCAGTCAATTGACAGCTCGGGTTGTGCGGGCACTGAGTTATCCACAGAGCTTGCTGGTTTTT
>JANXTM010000018.1 GCA_025352405.1 Polaromonas sp. | reverse complement strand
CTGGCAACGCGGCCAAAAAAGTCGAGTTCGTAGGCAGTAAGCGTCAGGCCCGCGGTGTAGCTGCTGGCGATAGTGCTGTCGCCATTGGCTGCACGCCCGCCGGGCTGGCGTGCGCCGGTAGCGGCCAGGTTGACGGTGGGGTATTGATCGGCGCGCCTGATTTGAAACTGCGCTCTGGCCTGCTCGATATTGAGCACGGCTACCCGCAGGTCGCGGTTGTTCCTGAGAGCCACCGCTATCAGCTGCCTGAGCTTGCCGTCGCTGAAAAAGCTTTGCCACTCGATGTCAGCCGCTGGTGTGGCGCTGATCGAAACAGCCGCCCCATTCAATGCAGGCCAGTCTGTAGCCACAGGTGCAACTGGTCGCTGGTAAGCTGGCATCATCGAGCACGCGCCCAACAAGGCGGCCAGGCAGATGACCGAGAATTTGGGGACTCTGTTGTCAAGCATGGGGTTTCTCCTGGCTTGCATCATGGGTGCCGCGGCCTTCTGACGCGTCAATGCCAGCTGCCTTGGCGTGTTGCGAATACATTATTTTTTGCCGGTCACTGTCCTTGAACAAACCGCGCACCACAACAAAGAAAATAGGTACAAAAAATACGGCCAGGAAGGTGCCAGTAATCATGCCGCCAATCACGCCGGTACCAATGGCGCGCTGGGCCGCAGACCCAGCACCAGAGGCGAGTGCCAGGGGCAATACCCCTAACATAAAGGCCAGTGAAGTCATCACGATGGGCCGGAATCGCAAATGGGCAGCAGCCAGTGCCGACTCGACAATGCCTTTGCCCTGCGCCTGCAGGTCTTTTGCAAACTCGATGATCAAGATTGCATTTTTAGCCGACAGGCCAATGATGGTAATCAGCCCGACCTGAAAATACACATCATTGGAATAACCGCGCAGCAGCGTCGCCAGCAACACGCCCAGTACACCCAGGGGCACCACCAAGACCACAGCCAGCGGGATAGTCCAGCTTTCATACAGCGCAGCAAGGCACAGAAAGACGGCCAGAATCGCGAAGCCGTAAAGTATCACGGCCTGCGAGCCAGCCAGCTTTTCTTCCCTTGATTGCCCGGTCCACTCATAGCCAAAACCTGGCGGCAACTGGCCCGCCAGGCGCTCCATTTCAGCAAGCGCTGCGCCCGTACTGTAGCCGGGTGCAGCTGAACCACTCAAGCGCATGGCCGGATAGCCGTTGTAGCGAATCGTCTGCATCGCGCCTTTCACCCAGCGGGTGCTTGCAAAGGCTGAAAACGGCACTTGCTGACCTTGCGCATTGCTGGTGTTGAGCTTGAGCAAGTCCTCAGGCTGCATGCGTGCAGGCGCATCAGCCTGGACCACCACGCGCTGCAGACGTCCTTGGTTGGGAAAGTCGTTGACGTAACTGGAACCCAGTGAAGTTGACAGTGCGTTGTTAATTGCATCAAAGCTAACGCCCAGTGCGTTGGCTTTGGCGCGGTCGATTTCTATTTGTAGCTGTGGCGCGTCCTCCAGGCCATCCGGCCGGACTTGCGTCAATATCGAGCTTTTGGCAGCCAGCCCAAGCAACTGGTTTCGAGCGCCCAGCAGAGCATCGTGGCCCGCGCCAGCGCGGTCTTGCAGGCGAAAAGTGAAACCGGAGGCGTTGCCTAATTCTGGAATGGGCGGTGGACTGAGCGGAAAAATGAACGCATCGCGAATGCCCGAGAGTGCGCCAAACGCGCGCCCGGCAAGTTCCTGCGCTGACTGGCCTTTGCCTTCGCGTTCAGACCAGTCTTTCAGGGTCACAAACGCCAACGCAGCGTTTTGTCCCTGGCCCGAAAAGCTGAAGCCCAGTACGCCGACCATGCTTTGCACTTCGGGTTGCTTAAGCATGAAATCTTCAACCTGCTCAATGACGCCCCGGGTACGCTCCAGCGTCGCGCCAGGCGGCAGTTGAATATTGACCAGCATCGTGCCCTGGTCCTCACCGGGCAGAAACGATGTTGGCAGACGGGTGTAAATAACCGCCACCACCGCAATGATGGCCACATAAATGAACAGGTAGCGACCGGCACGCCGCAACAGGCGGGCGACCAGCCCTTCGTAGCTTTTGGCAGTGCGCGTGAAGCCGCGGTTGAACCAGCCAAAAAAGCCTTTTTTCGCATGGTGATGACCGGCCTCAACCGGCTTGAGCAGGGTCGCACACAACGCCGGTGTAAGTGATAGCGCCAGAAAAGCCGAAAAACCAATCGACGCGACCATGACGGCCGCAAATTGGCGGTAAATATTTCCCACCGAGCCCGCAAAAAAAGCCAATGGCACAAATACGGAGATCAGCACGACCGTCACACCGATGATGGCACCCGAGATTTGACCCATGGCCTTGCGGGTGGCTTCAAGCGGTGGCAAACCCTCTTCGCTCATGATGCGCTCGACGTTCTCAACCACCACAATGGCATCATCGACCACGATACCGATCACCAGCACCATGCCGAACATCGTCAACACGTTAATGGAAAACCCAAGCGCCAGCAGCGTGGCAAAGGTGCCCAGCAAGGCAATCGGGACAACGATGGTCGGGATGATGGTGTAACGGAAGTTTTGCAAAAACAGGAACATCACCAGAAACACCAGTACCACCGCTTCGACCAGAGTTTCAACTACCAGGCGAATGGAGATGCTTACAAAGCGTGAACTGTCGTAAGGAATAGCATAGGTGACACCCTGGGGAAAGTAAGGCTTGAGCTGCTCCATCTTGACACGTACCGCCTTGGCCGCATCCAGCGCATTGCCGCCCGGTGTCAGTTGTACGCCAATACCGGTAGAGGGCTTGCCATTGAGGCGGGCAGAAGTTGCATAAGCCTGGGCACCCAGCTCGATACGGGCAACGTCTTTCAAGCGCACGGATGAGCCGTCGGTATTGGCCCGCAGCACCACATTGCCAAACTGCTCAACATTGGAGAGCTGACCACTAACTACAACAGTAGCCGCAATACCTTGCCCCGCTACATTGGGCAGCTCACCTATGGTGCCAGAGGCGATCTGGGCATTCTGTGCACGAATCGCGTTAGTAACGTCTGCGGATGACAAAGCAAAACCGGCGAGCTTGGCGGGGTCAATCCAGATGCGCATGGCGCGTTCGGTGCCAAACAGCTGGGCCTGACCTATGCCGGGCAGGCGCTGGAGTTCCGGAATCACGTTGCGCGAGGCGTAGTCGCCCAAAGCAATCGGATCAATCGCCGGGTTGTCGGACGACAGCAGTGTGAACAGCAAAAAATTGGAGTTTGACTTGTCGACGCGCACACCCTGCTGCGTAACGGCTTGCGGCAGGCGCGGTGACGCTCGGGACAGCCTGTTTTGCACGTCCACTTGCGCAAGCTCAGGATTGGTTCCTGGCTGAAAACTCAGGGTGATGTTACCTGTGCCATTGGCCTGCGCCACCGCTTCCATATAAATCAGTCCTGGAGACCCATTCATTTCGCGTTCAATCACGCTCAAAACGCTATCTTCGAGGGTCTGTGCCGACGCACCCGGATAGCTGGCAGACACCACAATTGCTGGCGGCGCAACTGGCGGGTATTGGGAAATCGGGAGTTGCGTGACGGCGACGCTGCCCATCACCACGATAAACAGGGCAATCACCCAAGCAAAAATCGGTCGGTCAATAAAGAACTTGGCCATAAATCGCGCTCCTTACTTCACAGCAGATACTGGTGCTGCTGGTGCGGAGGCCGCAGCTTTGGCACCCGGTGCCTGCCAGGCTATCGGCTTGACGGTAGCGCCGGGCTGCAGCTTTTGGAAACCGTCCACCATGACCTTTTCACCTGCCTTCAAGCCGCTGAGCACCACCCACTGGTTGGCCTTTGCAGAACCTATCTTGATGGGACGCGGGTTGACTTTTCCGTCCTCGCCGACCACCATGACCGTGTCGCCCTGCGCTGTCCGCATGACAGCTTGCTGTGGCAAGGTAATCGCATTGCTGACCTGGGCTTGTTCCAGGCGCACGCGTACATACAGGCCGGGCAACAGCTCGCCAGTCGGATTAGGCACCTCGGCACGCAGCGTGATCTGGCCAGTGGTCGAATCTACCGTCAGGTCAGAAAACAGCAGGCGTCCGGATCTGGCATATTCAGTGCCGTCTTCAAGCACCACACGCACACTCGCAGCCTCGAGCCCGCTGGCTTGCTTGAATTGCCCGCTGGCCATGGCATTGCGAAGCTTCATCACTTCACTGGCTGACTGGGTAAAGTTGACATACATCGGATTGATCTGCTGGACTACCGCCAGCTGTGTGGCTTCGCCCTGCCCGACCAAAGCGCCTTCAGTTACCAAAGCCCGACCGATACGGCCTGAGATTGGCGACGTGACGGATGCATAAGCCAAATTGATGCTGGCGATCTCGACGTTGGCTTTGGCCACCGCAACATCCGCTTCCGCCTGCTTTTGCGCGGCGATGGCGTTGGCGTATTCCTGTTTGCTCACAGCATTGGCTTCAACCAACGGTTTGTAGCGCTCGGCCAGAGCGCTAGCCTGCGCCACATTGGCCTCGGCACGCGCCTGGCTGGCTCTGGCGCTGGCTGCTACGGCGGCATAGGGCGCCGAATCAATCGTGAACAAGGGCTGCCCGGCTTTGACGTCGCTACCTTCACGGAACAAGCGCTTTTGCAAGATGCCGGCAGCCCGCGCCCTGACTTGAGCAATCCTCGAGGCCTCAAGACGACCAGGCAACTCCGTGACGAGTCCCACATCCCCTGGCGTGACGGTTACAACGCCAACTTCGGCAGGCGGCGGTGCACCACCTGCGCCTGGACCCTTGCCATCAGAACCTTTGCCACAGGCAGCCAGCAGCAAAGAACACAGCAAAACGCTCAAAAGCGGCTGGCAAGCTGGGCGCCTTGACGACACTGCAAAAAAGATAGTAGGCGGGTTCATGCTGATCGTAGGCATACTGCTTCCTTGGGGGGAGTAAAAAAGACTGGGGAAAGAAAGGCGCGTTTGCCCGGAAAACTGATGACGACGGCCGTGAAAATGAAACGGTTTTTTCTGATTTTATTTTACATACGTTTATGGATGTATATTTATGATCTGTAAACACAACAATAAAGAAATAATATTTTGGTTCGCCGGACGAAAGAAGATGCGTTAGCCACCCGCCACAGTTTGCTCGACGCCGCTGAGTTGCTGTTTCAGATGCAAGGAGTTTCACGTACCTCCCTGAATGACATTGCACGCAGTGCCGGAACCAGCCGCGGCGCAATATATTGGCATTTCAAGGGCAAGGCCGATTTATTTAATTCGATGATGGAAAGGGTGATGCTGCCGCTAGAGCAGGCGTTTCAGTTTCAATATCCGGGGAAAGAACTGGATGCAGATCCACTTGAACGCATACGCCAGATCATGCACGAGGCCTTGCACCAGATAGCGACTGATCCGCGCACGCGCCGGGTTTTTGAAATTGCCACTCATAAAGTGGAATATGTGGACGAACTTCAAGCCGTTCGCTTGAGGCATTTAGCGGTACGCAACGAATTTTTAGTTCAAATGGAACGTGGCTTGGCGTTGGCTGCAGCAGCGCAGAACCTCGCCATAAGCGTACCCATTGCCAATGCAGCACAAGGACTGCACGCTATGGCCGACGGGCTGATTCAAAACTGGCTGCTGGATTCGACAGCGTTTGACCTTGTTGCCAGCAGTAGGCAACTGATCGATATCTATCTCAAAGGTTTGGGTTTCAAAATTCAAACTGACAGGAAACTGAAACAAAGCTAAAAACCGTCCTGTTACACGGTCTCAGTGAAGATGTCGCGGTTTGCGGCCACCACCATGCCCGGCACCGCCTGAAGACCCACCCATGCCGCGTGGCGGTTTACCGAGCTGCATGGAGCTCACCAAGGCGTCAAATCGTTGTTCGAACAGCTTGTCTATGGCGGCCACCACCTCACCCAATTCGGAACCGTCAAAGTGCCGCTCCATCAGGGCGATAGTGTCCTGAACCAAAAGGTCGCGTTGCACCTGCATGATCGCCGCAGGGGTAGGACCAACAAAATACATCGCAAAATCATCTTGGGCTTCATCGTTTTGGCTGCCCTCATCGTCATCAAAATCAGCATCGTAAAAGGTTACTTCGATGGGTGCGCCTTCAAGAGCCAACTCGTTGAGGCCCATGCACATTTCGTCAAGCGCCTGCCGGAAATCTTCGTCACCGGGGACAGTCCAGCACATTTGTAAAAGATGTTTGTTGACATCAAACCGGATACCAGGTTCTTCTTCATAAGCGCTCTCCGCAGCATCGGCCAATGACTTGGCACCGGGGTATTTCCACAGCGGCTTGAGTGCTTCCTGTACCTGCTCAAAAGTAACGTCCTCGCGCAAAGGCACTTCGCCATGCACGTGAATTTCAAAGGGTTTGTTGTAACTCGACATAGGACTATATTAACCAGTTGCAGGAGAGAAAAGTCATCCTGAAAGTCTTTAAGAAATACGAGGACAAACCTCTTAAAACGCGTAAAGAGGGCCTGTACCGACCGCTGATGGTTGCCCTTCTATGCCGGTAAAAACACGCCGCCCATAAAAGAACGGCAAGCCCCAGTCAAAGGTACGCGCATTGCCGATGGTACCGGCCAGGTTTGGCAAAACCGTTTTGGAAGGATCAGCAAAAAGTGTCGTTGCATTGTCAACAGAAAAAACAACCAAATTATTTACCGCGTTACTCCCCACCTGCGTAGCTGGCAAGGTTAGAAGTGAAGTGGGGCAGTAAAAACCTGAGTTCACCCCTCCGTTACAAACCGGTATGGTGGATGAATCAAAGTAAAGGCCATTAGAGCCGGTATCAATAAAACTTGTATTCAGGGATTGTCCGGCAAGCAGAGTTGAAAAATAACCAGTAGCACCGGTCGTCAGGACCCGGCTTGAAGTGACCTGGTTATTGGACTGCGTGCCAATACCGAAAATCAGTGACCCGCTCAGGCTCACTTCGCCTGCAGAACGGACAGCAGGTAAATCAATCAGGAAACCATTGTTATCAGACGCGAACAAGGGAACCGGGTTCTTCAATTGCTTGCCAGTGGTTGCACGAGTCCCAGCAGCAGCCGTACATGCGGCCGTGGTGCAAGTGAAATAAATGCCGTTGGCAGTCACGTTGGCGCACGAAGCCCCGCAATCTTCCTTGAACAATCCGAGTCCTATGATGCCTTTTGCGCCAAGCGTGGCGACAGTGTCAAGGACCGCGCCGGTCGAACAAGTGCGCGCCAACCCATTGAAGGCTGGATCGGCAACCATTTGAATTGGCACACTCGCAGCCGTTTTTCCGCCCAACACAATGTCTGCTGTTACAACGGGACCCCAGGCAAAAGTGTTGTCAACAAACCTTGCACAAGCCAGCAGTGGCAAGCCACTGGCTGCGACCACGTTACTCAAACCCAGGGACGGCGACACAACGCCAGACAAAAGCCGCAGACCTGTTGAGCCGGTGTCCACCAGCACGTGGTCTATGGTCTGACACAAGGTCGTGCTTCCCGCTTGGCAAATGGTCACATCGGTGTAAAGGCGATTCACATTATTGCCTGCGGGGCCTTTGTCTACCGTGACGGTGACTACATTGCTGGCAAGCCCAACGCTTGGGGCAGGTGTTGATCCGCTGCTGCCGCTCGTTGCACCGCTGGCGCTGGAGCTTGCAGGCGCATTGCCACCACCGCCACAAGCGGTCAGCAGACTTATCACCACGACTGCGTAAACAACACTTTTAAACACGTTATTCCAGTACATCTTTGATGGCTAGACCGGCGGGAATGAGGTCTGTGGCGTAGGCATGGCCAAAAAAGTTTCTCATGCGCCCGTTAGAGCGCACAACCAAACCGTCACGCGCCATATCAACCGGTGACCCACGCCGACCAAGAAGGCGGGCTTGTTCGGTTTCAAGTTTGAAAGTGTTGAAATACCCCCCCAGCAACACGTCCAAATCGGGTAACACAGGCCCCTGCCAAGCAACCGCGAACACCAGTCCTGCCGGTGTCACATATTCGCGCACGGTCGTCCCATTTTCAAGCTGGGTTTCCCGGATCGTGTAGGAGCCAACTCTTGCAGTTGGCACCGCCGCGAGCATTCTTGCACCCGAGACAGGCGAAGCGGCCAAGCTGGACGGTGCCTGACCAAGCGCTGCCATGGCCGGATTCGCGACGACAACAAACACAATCCCAAGCAACGAAGGTAGATTAGCTCGCAACAGAAACATGCTTTTCCTCTGTATCGTTGACTGTACATGGGAGAGGCGGTCAATATTGGAATATTGACGTACTAGCCAACCATGGATGAACGAGAAATGGTCCTGGTGCCCGAGACCGGAATCGAACCGGTACGCCCGCTATTCACGAAGCGGCGGATTTTAAGTCCGCTGTGTCTACCTATTTCACCACTCGGGCCGAGTATCTATTTTTAAACACAAAAGCCCCTTTTCAGAGGCTCGGTTGCAGTCCGTCTTGCAGACATTTTATGGAGGCGCGGCCCGGAGTCGAACCGGGCTAGCCGGATTTGCAATCCGGTACATAACCGCTTTGTTACCGCGCCCTACTTTCATACCTGAAAAAATCAACCTGCTCGCCGTTCACGACAGAGCGTTCATTTTACTTCTCCAACAAAAAAGGACAGCATTTTCAAAGTGCTGCCCTTTTAATCTGGAGCGGGAGAAGAGTCTCGAACTCTCGACCTCAACCTTGGCAAGGTTGCGCTCTACCAACTGAGCTACTCCCGCATTTCTGTCCCAAATTATAGCGCTTTTTTATGCCCCGGGCACGATCAGAGCTAACGTCGGTCAATGTTTGATCGAGCCTGAAATATCGACGGAGGTCCCAGGCGCGACCGGCGCCGCAGCCATGATTGCTAACTCTTCTTCCGTCAATGGCACAGGCTGACGCTCAAGCGCGACCTTCAATACCTGGTCAATCCATTTCACTGGAATTATCTCCAGTCCATTTTTGACGTTCTCAGGAATTTCCTGAAGATCCTTGGCGTTTTCTTCCGGTATCAGAACCGTCTTGATACCACCACGCAAGGCAGCCAACAGTTTTTCCTTCAGGCCACCAATAGCCGTCACCTCCCCACGCAGCGTGATCTCGCCAGTCATGGCTACATCACCTCTCACCGGAATGCCGGTCAAGGCTGACACGAATGCCGTCGTCATGGCAGCGCCTGCGCTCGGACCATCCTTGGGCGTTGCACCATCCGGAACATGGATGTGGATGTCGCGCTTTTCAAACATCTCATCCTTGATACCCAGCATTTTCGAGCGACTACGCACCACCGTACGGGCGGCCTCAACGGATTCCTTCATCACATCACCAAGCAGACCCGTGCGCGTGATCACGCCCTTGCCAGGCATGATAGCCGCCTCGATCGTCAACAAATCGCCACCGACTTCAGTCCAAGCCAGGCCGACCACCTGACCAACCTGATTTTTCTGCTCAGCCCGGCCATAGTCAAACTTGCGAACACCCAAAAATTCATTGAGATTGTCCGGCGTAACAATCACCTGCGGCGTCATCTTTTTGAGTTGAATTCCCTTGACGACTTTGCGGCAAATCTTGGATAACTCGCGTTCCAACGAACGCACGCCAGCCTCGCGCGTGTAATAACGCACGATGTCACGTACGGCCTGCTCCTGCACTTCAAGCTCTTCAGGTTTGACACCATTATTTTTGACCTGTTTAGGCAGAAGGTAACGCATCGCAATGCTGGTTTTTTCGTCTTCGGTATAACCCGACAGGCGAATGACTTCCATGCGGTCCAGCAAGGCTGGAGGAATATTCATGGAGTTTGACGTAGCCACAAACATCACGTCGCTCAAATCAAAATCGACCTCCACGTAGTGGTCACCAAACGTATGGTTTTGCTCGGGGTCCAACACTTCCAACAATGCACTGGACGGGTCGCCCCTGAAGTCGGTGCCTAATTTGTCGATTTCATCGAGCAGAAACAACGGGTTGCGCGTGCCAGATTTGGCGAGGCTCTGCAAAACTTTACCCGGCAACGCACCAATATAGGTCCGGCGGTGTCCGCGAATTTCAGCCTCGTCACGCATACCGCCGAGCGCCATGCGCACGTACTTGCGGCCCGTGGCTTTCGCAATAGACTGACCCAGCGAGGTCTTGCCAACGCCAGGAGGGCCCACCAGACACAAGATTGGTGCCTTCAGCTTGTCAACACGCTGCTGAACCGCAAGGTATTCAACTATGCGGTCTTTGACCTTTTCAAGCCCGTAGTGGTCCTGATTAAGAACATTTTCAGCGTTCACCAAATCGTGCTTGATCTTGGTTTTTTTACTCCACGGCAAGCCTGTCAGCACGTCGATGTAAGTGCGGACGACAGTGGCTTCGGCTGACATAGGCGACATCAGTTTGAGTTTTTTCAGCTCACTCTCAGCCTTTTTATGGGCCTCTTTGGGCATTTTTGCAGCTTTGATCCTTTTCTCGATCTCCTCGATGTCTGCGCCCTCTTCGCCTTCGCCAAGTTCTTTTTGTATAGCCTTGACCTGCTCGTTCAGGTAAAAGTCACGCTGGTTTTTTTCCATCTGCCGCTTGACTCGACCACGGATTTTCTTGTCCACGTTCAGAATGTCAACTTCCCGCTCAAGCTGCTCATAGAGGTTTTCAAGTCTTTCCTTGACTGGCGCGAGGTCGAGAATGACTTGTTTGGCGTCGAGTTTTAGAGGCAGGTGCGCTGCAATGGTGTCCGCCAACCGGCCTGCATCGTCAATGCTTGAAATGGAGGTGAGAATTTCTGGCGGAATCTTTTTGTTAAGTTTGACGTAATGGTCAAACTGCTGCATCACCGCACGGCGCAATGCCTCAATCTCGGTGGTTTTGTCCACAGCAATAACAGTGGCTTCGATCGGGGTAACGTTGGCACTAAAGTGCTGCTCGCCATCTTCAATTTTATTGACCTTGGCACGTTGCTGGCCTTCGACCAGTACTTTGACAGTACCGTCCGGCAATTTGAGCAGCTGCAGGATCGTGGCTACACAGCCCACCTCGAACATGTCTTCTACCGAAGGCTCGTCCTTGGCGGCTGCTTTTTGCGCCACCAGCATGATCCGCCGCTCGGACTCCATGGCGGATTCAAGCGCTTTAATACTTTTTGGGCGACCCACGAACAGCGGAATCACCATGTGCGGAAACACCACCACATCGCGCAAAGGCAAAAGAGGCAGATCGATAGGGGTTGGGGGCAGGGAAGTTTGTCCGGACATATAAGCCTTAAAGACCTTTAAACGTAAGCCCTCAAGAATTGTCTCAAGGGTCAGGTTGGCTGAAGTGATTTCAGACCTTGGGGACAAAGGTCACTTTTCAAATGACCTGTCGGTCAATACACCAAGCGTTCAGGCCTTCTTTGCAGTCTCTCGATAAACCAGCAAAGGAGCCTTGTTTTCTTCAATCGTGGACTCGTCTACCACCACTTTGTCGACGTTACCGGCGTTAGGCAAATCAAACATGGTGTCAATCAGCGACTGCTCAAGAATAGAGCGCAAACCGCGCGCACCGGTTTTACGCGCCAATGCCTTGCGGGCAATTGCCTTCAGTGCGGACGGACGAATCTCCAGATCAACGCCCTCCATCGCCAGCAACTTGCTAAACTGCTTGACGACCGCGTTTTTGGGTTCGGTCAAGATTTGCACCAAAGCGTCTTCGCTAAGCTCGGCCAAGGTTGCCACCACCGGCATACGACCGACCAGCTCGGGAATCAGGCCGAATTTGATCAGATCTTCCGGCTCGACTTCCTTGAAGGCGTCCGTCAGGCTGCGGGTTTTCTTGCTCTTGACGGCGGCACCAAAGCCTATGCCTGAGGACTCTGTACGATTTTCGATGACTTTTTCAAGCCCTGAAAATGCACCGCCGCAAATGAATAGGATGTTGGTTGTGTCAACCTGCAGAAAATCCTGATTGGGATGCTTGCGTCCACCTTGGGGTGGCACGGAGGCCATGGTGCCCTCGATGAGCTTGAGCAGGGCTTGCTGTACCCCCTCACCCGACACGTCACGCGTGATGGACGGGTTGTCAGACTTACGGGAAATCTTGTCAATTTCGTCAATATATACAATCCCCTGCTGCGCACGTTCAACTTCATAATTACAGCTTTGCAGGAGTTTCTGGATGATGTTTTCAACGTCCTCCCCAACATAGCCAGCTTCGGTCAACGTGGTTGCATCAGCCATCACGAAAGGAACATTCAACGTGCGCGCTAGCGTTTGCGCCAGCAGCGTTTTACCGGACCCCGTTGGACCAATCAACAAAATATTGCTTTTCGTGAGCTCTACATCGTCTTTTTTTGCTTTTTCTTTGTGCCGTAAACGCTTGTAGTGGTTGTAAACCGCCACTGCCAGCGTACGTTTGGCCGGCTCCTGGCCAATCACGTAACCGTCAAGCGTTGTTTTAATCTCGAGGGGAGTAGGCAAGTCAGTCCGAGTTTCACGTACGTCTTCACCAGCTGGCAATTCGTCGCGGATGATCTCGTTGCACAGGTCTATACATTCATCGCAGATAAAAACCGACGGGCCCGCGATAAGCTTTTTGACTTCGTGCTGGCTCTTACCGCAAAAAGAGCAGTACAGGGTTTTTTCGCTAGAGGAGCCTTTTTTTTCGGCCATTGTTGGGGTGCCTTGTGAAGTGGCTAAGTAAACTGACTAAAACTATTTACCAATGATAACCAAATGAAAACGGTGCTTTCTATTGCAGAAAACGCCATGGCATCTGCTGGCCACGGTACTACAAAAGCAGCCTAAGGTCGCTTGGAAATCACCTGATCAACCAACCCGTAAGTCTGGGCTTCATCTGCAAACATAAAATAATCTCGCTCGGTATCGCGCTCGATTTTTTCAACGGTTTGACCCGTGTTGGCGGCAAGAATACGGTTAAGCTGATCACGGGTTTTTAAAATATCACGCGCATGGATTTCGATATCACTGGCCTGGCCCTGCGCACCACCAGACGGCTGGTGAATCATCACTCGGGAATTGGGCAGCGAAAACCGTTTGCCTTTGGTACCGGCCGAGAGCAAAAACGCACCCATGCTGGCTGCCATGCCGACGCACAGCGTGGACACATCCGGTTTGATAAACTGCATTGTGTCGTAAATCGCCATGCCCGCGGTGACCGAGCCGCCGGGGGAGTTGATGTAGAACGAAATGTCCTTGTCAGGGTTTTCGCTTTCCAGAAACAGCAACTGTGCCACTACCAGGTTGGCCGTTTGGTCATTGACTGGACCGACCAGAAAGATCACGCGTTCTTTCAGCAGGCGCGAGTAGATGTCATATGAGCGCTCACCGCGCCCAGACTGTTCAATAACCATGGGCACCATGCCCAGACCTTGTGTCTCCGTGACACCCGATTGGGCGCCCGCATAAATGCTGTTCATACTGTTTCGAGCCATCGAGTTTTCTCCGTAAATACTGCTGATTCAAGTTGCACTGTACCCAAGAGAAATGGGGCTTGTGCTCCGGACTTCAAGCCAGGCACAAACCCCAATTCATTCAAAGTGGCAAACCGATCAGTTTTGCGCCATCAGATCATCGAAAGACACGGTCTTTTCAGTCACTTTGGCCTTGGACAATACAAAATCGGTAACATTGTTTTCAATCACGACAGCTTCGACTTCAGCCATGCGGCGGTTGTCGCTCAGATACCAGCGCACCACGTCCTGTGGCTTCTCGTAGCTGGCAGCGAGCTCTTCGATATGCGCCTTGAGTTGCTCAGGTTTAGCCTGCAGATTGTTGGAACGAACCAGTTCAGCCACGACCAGACCCAGACGTACACGCTTTTCAGCCTGCGGACGGAAGATATCGTCGGGAATCGGGGCTTTATCAGCGTCCTTGATGCCGCGCTGCTTCAAATCAGCACGGGCAGCCTCAATCATGCGGTCGAGTTCAGCCTGCACGCTCGAATTGGGCAAGTCCAGCTCGGCGTTCGCGACCAGCGCGTCCATCACGGCATTTTTGTTGCGGGCCAACAAGCGGAACTTGACTTCGCGCTCCAGGTTTTTCTTGATGTCAGCGCGCAAACCCTCAACGGTAGCATCGGCGATACCCAGGGATTTGGCCAGCACTTCATTGACTTCTGGCAAATGCGCAGCTTCAAGTTTTTTGACCGTCACCAGAAAATCAGCCTGCTTGCCGGCCACGTCTTTACCGTGGTAGTCAGCGGGGAAATTCAAAGGAAATGTTTTGCTTTCGCCACTTTTCATGCCGCGTACGGCTTCTTCAAACTCTTTGAGCATCTGGCCATCGCCGATCAGAAACTGGTAGTCTTCCGCTTTTCCACCGACAAAAGTTTCACCATCGATCTTGCCTTCAAAATCAATAGTGGCGCGGTCGCTGTCTTGTGCTGGCGCGTCAAGCGCACGCTGAGCAAAGGTACGGCGTTGCTTACGCAAAATATCAATTGTTTTATCAATGGCTGTATCGCTGACATCGGCGCTTACTTTTTCGATTTCAGCAGTGCTTAAATCGGCAATTTTGACGTCTGGGTAGACTTCGAAAATAGCGTCAAACGTCATTTCGCCTTCCGGCGCGCCTTCTTTTTCGCTGATGCGGGGCTGACCTGCGACGCGCAGTTTGGCTTCGTTGGCGGCCGTGGCAAAAGCCTCGCCGACCTTGTCGTTCATGACTTCGTAATGGACCGAATAACCGTAACGTTGTGCCACCACATTCATGGGCACCTTGCCTGGACGAAAACCGTCCATTTTGACAGTACGGGCCATTTTTTTCAGGCGCGAGTCGACTTCAGACTGGATGGTGCCTACGGGTAACGTCAAAGTGATCTTGCGTTCCAGCTTTTCAAGGGTTTCAACGGTCACGGCCATGATGCTCTTTCTAAGTTCTCTAAAAGTCTAAACAGTCAAACAGAAGTCATCAGCGATGGCCCTCGGGCTTGCTGCAACTGCTGCAATTTTTAAAGTGGTGCGCGGGGCGGGACTCGAACCCGCACAGTATTGCTACCGTCAGGACCTAAACCTGGTGCGTCTACCAATTTCGCCACCCGCGCGCCTGAAACAAGAAGCAGGAACTGGGCACCGCCATGGATTTCTCCAGTGCTTGGCCAGACTCCCGCCTGAAATCGGTCAACTTTCTATTTTAGCCTGTAAAGCGATGGTTAAATTCCACGGCCTAACGTTTGACGCGAAACCATGCAGCATACATGGCGGGCAATGCCAGCAGGGTCAGCGCCGTGGCAACTATCAAACCGCCCATGATCGCGACCGCCATGGGCCCCCAGAACACGCTGCGCGACAGCGGAATCATGGCCAGCACAGCGGCCGCCGCCGTCAGCACGATCGGGCGCAAGCGGCGCACCGCAGACTCGACGATAGCGTCCCAGGCCGGCACACCGCGCGCCCGATCTTGCTCGATCTGGTCAATCAGGATAACGGAATTGCGCTGAATCATGCCCATCAGGGCAATCACACCGAGCAAGGCCACAAACCCAAAGGGCCGACCCAATACCAGCAGCGCCCCGGCGACGCCAGCGATGCCGAGAGGACCCGTCAAAAACACCAGCAGTGCGCGGCTGAAGCTTTGCAACTGCAGCATCAGCAGGGTGAATGTCAAAAACAGCATGATCGGAATGCCGGCTGCAATCGACGCAGAGCCCTTGCTGCTTTCTTCAACTGCACCAGCCACCTGAACGCGGTACGCACTGAAGCCCTGTTTCTTCCACTGGTCTTCCAGCGCCTTGAGCTTGGGCAGTAACTCGTTGGTCACTGTCGCGCCCTGAAGGCCTTCGACAATATCGCTTTGCACCGTGATCGCGTAGTCGCGGTTTTCTCGCCACATCACGCCCGGCTCCCAGGCAAACACCGGCTTGGCGATTTGTGTCAGCGGTATGGATTTGCCTGACGACGTCGGCAGGTAGGCATTGGCAATGTCGGTAATGGCGTTGCGCTCGTCCAGCGGCTGCCGCAACACGATGTCGATCAGTTTGTCGCCCTCTCGAAACTGCCCGACATTGGACCCCGACAAGATAGTGCGCGATGCCTGCGCAATCGACTGGCTGGTCACGCCCAGCGCGCGTGCCTTGGATTGGTCAACTTCAAGTCGCAGTACCTTGACGGATTCATTCCAGTTATCGTTGACACCGCGGGTATTGGCACTGCCGCGGAATATCGCCTTGACCTCATCAGCGCGCTCCCGCAGCACCAGTGGGTCCGTGCCCACCACGCGAAACTGCACCGGATACGGTACCGGCGGGCCGTTCGGCAAGAGCTTGACGCGACCACGTACCTCAGGGAACTCCTGCGCGAGCAGCGCTGGCAGTTTGATGCGCAACGATTCGCGCACGGTCAGGTCTTTGGGCAACACAATAAACTGCGTCACGTTGGTCTGCGGAAAGACCTGATCCAGCGGCAGATAAAAACGCGGCACACCAGAACCCACCCACGTGCTGACGGACGTGACGCCCTCTTCCCGGAGCAAGCGCGCCTCCACCCGTTTGGCGGTTGCCTCATTGGCCGCAAAAGGGGTGCCCTCAGGGAACCAGATATCAAGCATGATCTCCGGCCGGCTGGAGTCGGGGAAAAATTGCTGCTGCACTTTGCCCATACCCACAATGCCGAGTGCGAAGATCAAAACGGTGGTGCCTATGGTGATCCAGCGGTAGTGCACGCACCAGTTCACGGCCTTGCGAAAGATGTTGTAGAAAGCCGAGTCAAACATCTCGTGCTCCTCGCCAGCGGCGCCCGCACGGCCATGGTCGTCATGGGTTTTTTCCTGAACGTGGTCAGGCTTTCTCAAAAGCAGCGTGCCCAGATAGGGCACAAAGTACACCGACACAATCCAGCTCAAGACCAGCGCAATCACCGTCACGGCAAAAATAGCGTAGGTGTACTCGCCTGTGACGGATTTCGCCAGACCGATAGGCAAAAAACCCGCAGCCGTGATCAGCGTGCCCGTCAACATGGGCATGGCGGTGATTTCATAGGCGAAGGTCGCCGCACGCACCTTGTCGTAACCCTCTTCCATCTTGCGCACCATCATCTCGACAGCAATGATGGCGTCG
>JANXTM010000062.1 GCA_025352405.1 Polaromonas sp. | reverse complement strand
GTGACTGCGCAGCATCTCTATGGCCTGTTCGTGCTGCCCTAAAGACACAAAAAAGTCGGCCTGCTGCTGGACATCAAACAATTCTTCGGCGTTCTCGCTCCGTGCGTTGTGCGGCGTGCTCATGACAAAATCCGGCGATGGCGGCGCGGGTGGCATCGAATCGCCTGCATCCTGCCTGGAAAGATGTTTGACCTCTGTGAACGCGGATTCTTCTGGACCCAAGTCCCCGTTGAGCGCCAAAAGTGTGGATTTTTTTTCTTTCTGGTCTGACGGCTGCCACTTTTCGATTGCTGATTTTGTCTCTTCGGTCTCCGGTTGACTCGGCAGGGCTAGGTTATTGGACGGTTGCAAGTCGTATGCCCAGCTTTTGTCTAACGGCTTGTTTTTTCGCCACCATGGCAAATCCCCCACCGGCAAGCCCGACGACGAAGCGCGTTGACGCCAGAAATAAATCATGGCAGCAAGTGCCAGCAACAACAGCGTGCCCAAAGCGTAGACCAGCCAGTTGGCATACCGTTCTAACCGGGCCTTCTCAAGCTGGCGACTCAATTCGCTTTGTGCCAGCCGGTCTTTTTGAGCTTGCGCGCGCAATGTGCCGAGTAAATTTTCAAGCGACTGAATCTTTTCGACGTCCCGCAAAACATCCTGCGGCTGTGTCGCTATGGCGCGCCAGAGCGCCGCTGCAGTGGCGCGTTGTTGCTCGCCAGCGGCCGGAACGCTGAGCAAGTCCGTTGAGAATTTGAGCTGGGGATCCCGCTCAATACTTAAATCAAGCGGTTCGAGCTTCAACCGTGCTTTAACAGCCGTGTTTCTACCCGACGCGTCGACGTCGCTACCCCTCAGCATGTCGCGTTTGGCTGTCGGTACCCCCTCTTTTGGAGATGTTGCCCCGAAGGGCTGAACCGCTGTCAAAGGGTCAGCCACGCCATTTGACCCGCTCGCCAACGCAGTGACCGGCCCAGCCCTGCTACGGTTTGCAGGAGCAGAAGCTGCCGGAGCAACCGAAGGCGACGCTGAACTTGCGGTTGAAGTAGCCGCCACAAAAGCGCCAGCTGCACTGCTGCCTACTGTCGCCAACTGTATCGGCAAGCTCGCAGTCGGACCTGCAGGCAATGGCAGGCTTGGCAGGCCGGCCGGCTCCGAGGCTAAATCGGCCAGGACAACATAGCGGCGCTCGGTCTTTTGCTGGCAACCTACCCGCACATGCAGAGTAATGGCGGGTTGATCCAAGAGTACAGACGACCGGATACGAATAATGGTGTCCAATGGGTTGGACAGTGCTTTTTCAGTACTTACCCGAACCAGCGATTTATCGAGTTTATTGTCGGCATAGAAAGCATCGGCTTCAATACAAAGCGCTGCGGGGTCGTCCTGTGCATCAAGAACGGCCTGCACTGAAATATCCAGTGGCCGGCCCACCACGGCGGCGCCCCGATACCGCCCTAATGACATGGCAGTGCTGCTGCCCGCAGCAAACAACGTCAGGATGAGAGGGGCGAGGGCACTCTTTTTCACAGGAAAATGTATAAGTTCACCAGACTGATTTTGGCACAGCCCTACGGCCGCATGCACCTGCGTAATAATACTTTTCCATGAACCCTATTTACAAAACCGTTGGCATTGTTGGCACAGGAGCCATGGGACGCGGGATCGCGCAAATCGCCGCGCAGGCGGGGAGCAGCATCAAATTGTTCGACGTACAGCCTCAGGCAGCCAGCAAGGCCAAGGCTGAGCTGGCTGCTCAATGGGACAAACTGGTCGCAAAAAACCGGCTTGATCCAGGCATGGCGGCAGACCACAAAGCCCGCGTGTTCGTCGAGGACGCCCTCTCGGCGTTGGCGGACTGCGACCTGATTGTCGAAGCCGTGCTCGAGCGTCTGGATGTCAAGCAAGCCCTGTTTGCAGAGCTGGAAGCGCTGGTGGCACCGCAAGCCGTGCTGGTGAGCAACACCTCTTCGCTTTCGGTCACGGCGATTGCCGCCAAACTAAAGCACCCGGGGCGCTTTGCGGGCTTCCACTTTTTCAACCCGGTTCCCCTCATGAAGGTGGTGGAAGTTATTGCCGGACTGAAAACCGACGCTAGCGTTTGCAGCGATCTGTCAAACTACGCCCGCCAGATGGGCCACACCGCCGTGCTGGCGCAAGATACACCCGGATTCATCGTCAACCACGCCGGACGCGGATATGGCACTGAAGCCCTGCGCATTGTGAGCGAAGGCATTGCCGACTTCGTAACCATAGACCGCATCCTGCGCGACCAGGCAGGCTTCAAGCTCGGGCCGTTTGAGTTGATGGACTTGACAGCACTCGACGTCTCGCATCCCGTGATGGAGTCGGTCTACAACCAGTATTACGGCGAGGCTCGCTACCGCCCAAGCGTGATTACCGCACAGCGCTTGGCGGGTGGCATGTTGGGCCGTAAAACCGGTGAGGGATTCTACAAATACGTCGATGGCGTCATGCAAACCGCCCCTGAGGCCTTAGCGCCTGAAGTGGTTGAAATGCCGACATTTTGGGTGTCGCCGCGTGCATCACGGCGTTCTGAACTGCTTCAATTGCTTAAAACGTTGGGGGCAAAAATAGAGACAGGGGCTTCGGCCTCGCCACAAGCCTTGATGTTGGTGGCACCACTGGGTTTTGACATCACAACGGTGGCCGTGGTCGAACGGCTGGACCCGGCACGCACCATCGGTATTGACATGCTGATCGACGATGCGGCAACCAAGCGGCGCGTGCTGGCTACCAACCCGGCTACTCGAACCGACATGCGCGATGCGGCGCACGCTCTGTTTGCGCGGGATGGCAAGGCC
>JANXTM010000340.1 GCA_025352405.1 Polaromonas sp. | reverse complement strand
GCGCGCCGCGGCAAGTTGCGGATTTACTTTGGCGCAAGTGCGGGCGTCGGCAAAACCTACGCCATGCTCTGCGCCGCGCAGCGGGCGTCCAAGGCTGGTGACGATGTGCTGGTCGGGGTTGTGGAAACCCACGGCCGCAGTGAAACGGCAGCGTTGCTGCTGGGGCTGACACAGCTGCCGCTCAAGGAGGTTTTCTACCGGGGCCGCAGCCTGAAAGAGTTTGATCTTGATGCCGCACTTGTGCGCAAGCCCGCCGTGCTGCTGGTGGACGAGTTGGCGCACAGCAATGTCGAGGGTTCCCGGCATCCCAAACGCTGGCAGGATGTGCAGGAACTGCTGGAGGCGGGCATAGATGTGTGGTCTGCGCTCAATGTGCAGCACCTTGAAAGCCTGAACGGCACGGTGGGCGCGATTACCGGTGTGCGTGTACATGAGACCGTGCCCGACACGGTGTTTGAGGCCGCTGACGAAATCGTATTGGTCGACGTAACGCCCGACGAGCTGTTGGGCCGCCTCAAGGCGGGCAAGGTGTATCTGCCGCAGCAGGCCGAGCGTGCGGCACAAAACTTTTTTAGAAAAGGCAACCTCATTGCCCTGCGCGAGATCGCCCTGCGCCGCACTGCAGAGCATGTTGAAGACGATGTACGCAGCTACCGGATTGAAAAATCCATTTCGCCAGTGTGGAACACCGAGGGTGCGATTTTGGCCTGTGTCGGTGCGCGTGAAGGCGCCGAGCAGACTGTGAGAACGGCGGCCCGGCTGGCAGGGCAGCTCAATGTACGCTGGCATGCGGCGTATGTAGAAACGCCACGTCTGCAGCGGCTAGACGTCGCCGAGCGCGACCGCATTTTGGTGGTGATCAAACTGGCAGAAGAACTGGGCGCTGAAACCGCCGTGTTGACGGCCAGCGATACAGCTGTGGCGCTGGTTGACCAGGCGCAGCGGCTGAACTGCGCAACGCTGGTGGTGGGCCGGCCGCAGTTGGCTGGCTGGCTTGGCACCACGGCGTTGTGGGGCAGCCGCACTATGACGCGGCGGCTGGCACTGTTGGCCCCGACACTGGACATCATTGAGGTTGGCAATGCCGACAGTGCCCGCCGCCTGGCCCGCGCGGTGCCGCAGGTCACAAATGACGACAGTGTCGGTGCCTGGCATGGCGGTTGGTCGCGCTACGCCTGGTCGGTGGGCTGCAGTGTTGCGGTGACGTTGCTCACGCTGCCCTTGCTTCGATTTTTTGATCTGGCCAATATTGTCATGCTTTTCTTGCTCGGTACGGTGCTGGTGGCGCTGAAGTTTGGCCGGGGACCATCCGCACTGGCCGCGGTTTTGAATGTGGCCGCGTTTGACTACTTTTTTGTGGCACCCCGCTTTTCGTTTGCCGTGAGCGATGTGCAGTACCTGCTGACCTTTGCTGTCATGCTGGTAGTGGGTTTGCTGACTGGTCAGCTTACGGCGGGGCTGCGCTTTCAGGCGCGCATATCGAGCAGCCGCGAGCGGCGTGCGCAGTCGCTGTTTGAGCTGACACGCGATTTGTCGGCAGCACTGTTGAGTGCCCAGGTCGCCGAGCTTGGTGAGACGGCGGTGCAGCGTAATTTTGGCGGGCAGGCTGTGGTGCTGGTCACTGACGCCAATGACCAGCTCGCGATGCCGACCCATCTGGCGGCCAACCCGCTTGCCGGCTTTGACGCCAGCGTGGCCGACTGGGCTTTTCGCAACGAACAGGCCGCCGGGCTGGCCACCTCCACCCTGTCGGCGCAAGCCTGGCATTACGTGCCGCTCAAAGCTCCGATGCGCGTGCGCGGTGTGCTGGCCGTTACCCCCGCGCAGCCACGCTGGTTGCTGATTCCCGAGCAGCAGCAGCAGCTTGACACGCTGGCGCGCCAGATAGCGATTGCATTGGAGCGCGTACATTACGTCGAGATTGCCCAGCAGGCCGTGGTGGAGATTGAATCTGAACGTTTGCGCAACACGCTGCTGGCGGCGATTTCGCATGATGTACGGACTCCGCTCACGGCGCTGATTGGTCTGGCTGAGTCTTTGCAGCGGTCTTTGCGAAGGCCAACCGCCGTGGAGTCAGGCGGCGCGCGGGCATTTACCCAAGCTGACTGCGCCGCCGCCATCACCCAGCAGGCCCGCCAACTCAGTGCATTGGTGACCAATCTGCTCGACATGGCGCGTCTGCAAAACGGCGGCGTCAAGCTGCGCAGCGAATGGCAGTCGGTCCAGGAAGTTGTCGGCTCGGCCATCCGGGCCGCACAGCATGCGCTGGGCGCCGATCGGGTTACGACCGACGTGCCGGCTGATCTTCCGCTGGTCGAATTCGATGCGGTACTGATGGAGCGCGTGCTGGTCAACCTGCTGGAGAACGCCGCCAAATACGGCGCACCACCAATTGCCGTCAGCGCGCACGTCACGCCAAATACTCTGGTGCTCTCGGTCCGCGATCATGGGCCGGGCCTGCCTGCTGTACTCAAGGGGCGGGAGGCCGAACTGTTTGACAAGTTCACGCGCGGCGAGCCGGAGTCCGCCACGCCTGGTGTCGGCTTGGGGCTGGCTATTTGCAAGGCGGTGGTTGATGCCCATAAAGGAAAAATAGTGGCACACAACACCCTTGATGGCACCGGCGGCGGTGCGGAATTTCAGGTCACCCTGCCGCGCCGTATACCGCCCCTGCTCGAACAACCCTAAACTCACGCAATGCCCAGTCCTATCGTTGTTGTCATAGAAGACGAGCCTCACATCCGCCGCTTTGTAAGGGCAGCGCTCGAAGTCGAGGGCTGGCAGGTACACGAAGCAGATACGGCCAAAAAAGGCTTGACCGAAGCCGGGACCCGCAAGCCTGACCTGCTGGTGCTGGACCTCGGCTTGCCAGATGGTGACGGGCTGAACGTGATTCGTGATGTGCGCGGCTGGTCGAGTGTGCCCATCATCGTGCTGTCGGCCAGGTCTGACGAAGCCGACAAGATCGCCGCGCTCGATGCAGGTGCGGATGACTACCTGACCAAACCGTTTGGTGTGGGTGAATTGCTGGCCCGGGTGCGTGCCAACTTGCGCCGCCCGCGCGCCGTCCTCGGCGAAGGTGCTGGGCAGGAAGAAGCCGACCCGGTGTTTCGTTTCGGTGCGGTGACTGTGGACCGCCATGCACGCATCGTGCGGCGCAGTGGGGCAGAAGTGCACCTTACGCCGATCGAATACCGCCTGTTGAGTGTGCTCATGGCCAACGCTGGCCGCGTGCTGACCCACCGACAGTTGTTAAAAGAGGTGTGGGGGCCGTCCCACGCAGAACAAAGCCATTACCTGCGTATATACATGGGCCACCTGCGGCAAAAGCTTGAGGTTGATCCAACGCAGCCTGTTCATTTGCTGACTGAAACGGCGGTTGGTTACCGACTGCTGGTAAGCTGAGAGTCTGCTTGCGCTAGAGTCATTAACAAATATGCCATTGCGGTAGCAAGTACGGGCGCTAGCAGCTATAAAATACATAGCAAAATGCAAGATAAAAAATTTCCCCATCAGCCCACGGCCGCTGGCCCATTGCCCAAACCGGTGGGCGCGGCAGTGCGCATTGTCAAACCCGCAACGGGCCCTGGTGTCCCGGTGGCCACTGTGCGCCTCAACAAACGCATGGCCGAGCTGGGCCTGTGTTCGCGTCGCGAGGCCGATGCCTGGATTGAACGTGGCTGGGTGCGCGTCAACGGTCAACCCTCCGTTATGGGCCAGCCTGTCGCTGCCAATGCCCGAATTGAAATTGACAGGCAGGCCGAGCAGCAGCAGCGCCTGCAGGTCACTATTTTGATCAATAAGCCGGTCGGTTACGTCAGCGGTCAGGCCGAAGATGGCCACGAGCCCGCCGTCGTGCTGGTGCAGCCGCAAAACCGCTGGGGTGAATGCAACAGCCGCATGCGCTGGGGCCATGAGCAACTACGCGGCCTGGCGCCAGCCGGGCGACTGGACATTGACTCGATTGGCCTGCTGGTGCTCACCCAGGATGGACGCGTGGCGCGGCAGCTGATTGGTGAGAACTCCGAGATGGAAAAAGAGTACCTGGTGCGCGTAAGCTATGGCCAAGAGAGTCTGAACGTGCAGGCGGCCTTCCCGCCTGAAAAGCTGGCGCTGCTGTGCCATGGCCTGAGCCTGGACGGCCAGGCGCTGCGGCCCGCGCAGGTGGGCTGGCAAAACCCCGAGCAGCTGCGCTTTGTGCTCAAAGAGGGCAAAAAACGCCAGATCCGGCGCATGTGCGAGCAGGTCGGGCTGTTTGTGACCGGACTCAAACGCGTGCGGATCGGTCGCGTCAATCTCGGCCATCTGCCGGTGGGCCAGTGGCGCTACCTGGCGCCGCACGAGGGGTTTTAAGCGCGCATCGTCTGGTTAAAGGTTGTATTTTGATATTTTTTGTATAGCGCATAGCCCCCGTATTTGCTGCAGAATATCTCCTTTTGTCTTAAAGGCGACTTTGCACTGGCATAGACTCCTGCGGCAGTCATGACCACGCCACAATCGGGGCATGTCCAAACCCACCGCCCCACCCGACCAAGCCGTGAGCCCGCCAAACCCGCTCAGCAAGCTGACAGCCAAATTGCCGACGTATCTCCATGTGTCGGACATCCAGGGCCTGGCCCAGCTGGTGACCCAGGGCGTGCTGGGTGTGGCGGGGCTGGCTGAAAGTGTGCAGGACAATGTGTATAAATCGGTAGCGGCACCGTTTGGTTCGCTGGGCGCCCGGTTCATAGACAAATCGCCGGGCAGCAGTGGCGTGAAAACGCTGGGCATCACGGGGCTGGTGTATGGCAGCGTCAAGGGCATCACACGGCTGGCGGGCGGTACCGTCAACGCTGTACTGGCACGTGCCGCGCCTCTGGTGGGCGAGCAAATCTCGTCGTCACCGCGCGAGGCCGTGCTGTCGGCCATTAATGGCGTGCTGGGCGATTTGCTGCTGGACACCGCCAACCCGCTGGTTATTCCTATGCGTTTCAGGGTGGGTGGCCAGACCTTGCCGCTTGAAAAAGCCGCCCTGGCCGATCGCCTGCCCGGTGCGACCGGCAAAGTGTTGGTGTTGTTGCACGGCCTGTGCATGAATGATTTGCAGTGGGGCTCTGGAAACGGTGCAGCCTTGTATGACCACGGCCAGCAATTGGCGCAGTCGCTCGGTTACACGCCGGTCTACCTGCACTACAACACCGGCTTGCACACGTCCAGCAACGGCCAGCAACTGGCCGGGCTGCTGGAGCAACTGGTGCAGGCCTGGCCGCAGCCGGTTGAAGAGCTGAGCTTGCTGGTGCACAGCATGGGCGGACTGGTGGCGCGCAGCGCCTGCCAGCAGGCTGAACAGGTTCGGCCCGCCATACCCCTGTGGCGCAAGCAGTTGAAAAACCTGGTGTTTCTGGGCACGCCTCACCACGGCGCGCCGCTCGAAAGCGTCGGCAACTGGGTCGATGTGCTGCTGGGCAGCAACGTAGTGACCCGGCCTTTTGCCAAAATTGGCCAGATCCGCAGCAGCGGCATCACGGACTTGCGGCACGGCTATGTGCTGCCGTCAAGCTGGGAAGGTTTTGAGCGGTTTGAGCGCGCGCCCGACACGCGCCAACCGCTGCCGCTGCCCAAAGGGGTGGCCTGCTTCACCGTAGCCGCCACCACGGCTGATAAAGCTGGCGGCTTGAAAGACCAGCTGATCGGCGATGGCTTGGTGCCTGTGCGCAGCGCG
>JANXTM010000056.1 GCA_025352405.1 Polaromonas sp. | reverse complement strand
CCTGCAGCGTCTGGCCACTGCCCAGCTGACCTCGTTCGCGCTTGAAGCGGCACCCCGCACCAGCCGTGCGCAGAGCATGGACGTGCTGTCATCGCAGGCCAATATCGCCGGCTACAAGGCTGTGATGATGGCCGCCGGTGCCTACCAGCGCTTTATGCCGATGTTGATGACTGCTGCGGGTACCGTCAAAGCCGCCCGCGTGGTGATTCTGGGTGTGGGCGTGGCAGGCTTGCAAGCGATTGCCACGGCCAAGCGCCTGGGAGCGGTCATTGAAGCCAGCGATGTGCGCCCCAGCGTCAAGGAACAGGTTGAATCACTGGGTGGCAAGTTCATTGACGTGCCGTACGAAACCGACGAAGAGCGCGAAGCCGCTGTCGGCGTAGGCGGCTATGCCAAGCCCATGCCGCCGAGCTGGCTGGCACGGCAAAAGGATGAAGTGGCCAAACGCGTCGCCAACGCGGACATCGTGATCACCACAGCACTCATCCCGGGCCGCGCCGCGCCTGTGCTGGTGACCGAAGACATGGTCAGGGCCATGAAGCCCGGCAGTGTGATTGTTGACCTGGCTGCACCGCAGGGTGGCAACTGCCCGCTGACCGAGCCGGGTAACACCGTGGTCAAACACGGTGTGACACTGATCGGTGAAACCAATATCGCCTCGCTGGTGGCGGCAGACGCGAGCGCGCTGTACGCACGCAACCTGCTGGACTTCCTGAAGCTGATCATCACCAAAGAAGGTGCTTTGAACATCGACATGACCGACGACATCGTGGCGGCCTGCCTGATGACGCAGGGCGGCGACGTCAAACGTAAATAACCCAATCGAATTGTCTGGAGAAGCGCATGGAAGCCCTTGCTGTTGTTAGCCCCACCGTCATCAACCTGATTATTTTTGTACTTGCCATTTACGTGGGCTACCACGTGGTGTGGACTGTTACGCCCGCCCTGCACACGCCGCTAATGGCCGTGACCAACGCCATTTCGGCCATCGTCATTGTGGGCGCCATGCTGGCCGCTGCGCTGACCGAGACACCCTTGGGTAAAACCATGGGTGTGCTGGCGGTGGCGCTGGCTGCAGTGAATGTCTTTGGTGGCTTTCTGGTCACGCGCCGGATGCTGGAGATGTTTCGTAAAAAAGAGAAAAAAGCCGCGCCTGCCGCTGAAGGAGCCGCGAAATGAGCATGAACATCGTCACGCTACTTTATTTGGTAGCTTCTGTATTTTTTATTCAGGCACTCAAAGGGCTGTCGCATCCCACCACGTCGTTGCGTGGCAACCTGTTCGGCATGGTCGGTATGGCGATAGCCGTGTTGACCACGGGCGCACTGATTGTTGAAACCTCTGGTGGCAAGGCTTTTGGCATGGTTTACGTGCTGGGCGCATTGGTCGTTGGCGGGGCAGCCGGCACCTTGATGGCCAAGCGCGTCGAAATGACCAAGATGCCCGAGCTGGTGGCTTTCATGCACTCCATGATTGGTCTGGCCGCGGTGTTTATTGCCGTGGCAGCCGTGGCCGAGCCTTATGCCTTCAACATTGTGGCCAAGGGCCTGTCGATTCCGGCTGGTAACCGGCTGGAGCTGTTCCTCGGTGCGGCCATTGGTGCTATCACGTTCAGTGGCTCGGTGATTGCCTTTGGCAAGCTCAGCGGCAAGTACAAGTTCCGTTTGTTTCAGGGTGCGCCCGTAACCTTTGCTGGGCAGCACATGATCAACTTGGTGCTCGGCCTGCTGATGCTGGGTCTGGGCCTTATGTTCATGTTTACCGGCAGCTGGACCGCATTTTTTGCCATGCTGGCACTGGCTTTTTTGATGGGCGTGCTGATCATCATTCCCATCGGCGGCGCGGACATGCCGGTGGTGGTGTCGATGCTCAACAGCTACTCGGGCTGGGCCGCAGCGGGCATTGGTTTCTCGTTGAACAACTCTATGCTGATCATTGCCGGATCGCTGGTGGGCTCGTCGGGGGCCATCTTGTCCTACATCATGTGCAAGGCCATGAACCGCTCGTTCTTCAACGTTATTTTGGGCGGCTTCGGGGGTGAGGCGGGTACTGCTGTTGCGGCTGGTGCCAAAGAGCAGCGGCCGGTTAAATCGGGCTCGGCAGACGACGCCGCGTTTATTTTGGGTAATGCTGAAACCGTCATCATCGTACCGGGCTATGGCCTGGCGGTGGCGCGCGCGCAGCATTCGGTCAAGGAACTGGCGCAAAAACTCACCGACCGGGGCATCACTGTCAAGTACGCAATTCACCCGGTCGCCGGCCGCATGCCCGGCCACATGAACGTGCTGCTGGCCGAGGCCGAGGTGCCCTACGACCAGGTGTTCGAGATGGAGGACATCAACGCCGAGTTTGGCCAGGCCGACGTGGCCATTATTCTGGGTGCAAATGACGTGGTTAACCCGGCAGCGCACGTCAAGGGCAGCGCGATTTACGGCATGCCGATTCTGGAGGCCTACAAGGCCAAGACCGTCATCGTCAACAAGCGTTCCATGGCGGCCGGCTATGCGGGCCTGGACAACGAGCTGTTTTACATGGACAAAACCATGATGGTCTTTGGCGATGCCAAAAAGGTGATTGAGGACATGGGCAAGGCG
>JANXTM010000313.1 GCA_025352405.1 Polaromonas sp. | reverse complement strand
CCACTTGACAAGTGATGGCGGCTTTTTATTGCCATGAACCTTCAATCCAACGACTTCGAGCTTTTCAATATTCCGATGCAGTTTGCACAGGACCGCACGGTGATTGACTCCCGCTGGAAGGAACTGCAGCGCGAGGCTCATCCTGACAAGTTTGCGGCGCAAGGTGGTGCCGCCCAACGTGTGGCCATGCAGTGGTCGGTTCGTATCAATGAGGCGTACCAGCGACTTAAACAGCCGTTAAGTCGGGCCAGCTATGTGTGCGAGTTGCGCGGTGCGCCCATACAGGCTGAAAATAATACTGCCATGCCGACTGGGTTTTTATTGCAGCAAATGGAGTGGCGTGAGGCCCTCGACGAGGCCAATACCCTTCAAGCTGTGGAAGAAATAGCCGTAACAGTTAACAAAAACGGGCATGACTTGCTATCAAAAATAGAGCACGTCCTTGATGCTGAAAAGAACTTCATCGCCGCGGCCGAGCTGGTCAGAAGCCTGATGTTTATAGAGCGTTTTGCCCGCGAGGTTGATGCACGCATCGATCAGCTTGCACCATAAGATTTCCCCGAAAAAAAGACATGGCACTTCTCCAGATATCCGAACCCGGCCAGACGCCTGATCCGCACCAGCGGCGCATTGCAGTAGGCATTGACCTTGGCACCACGCATTCACTGGTTGCCAGCGTACGCAATGGTATTTCCGAATGCCTGCCTGACGGCGATGGTCGCGTGATTTTGCCGAGCGTTGTGCGTTACCTGGATGCAGAGCGGCGCCAGATTGGCTTTGACGCGCTGGCTGCGCAGGTTGAAGACCCGCGCAACACTATATCGTCGGTCAAGCGACTAATGGGTCGCGGCATCGACGATATTGGCAACCGCGCCCAACTGCCATACCAGCTCAATGACAAGCCCGGCATGGTTATGCTGCAGACCGTGGCGGGTGAAAAAAGTCCGGTCGAGATCAGCGCCGAGATTTTGGCCACGCTGCGCTTTCGCGCGGAAGACACTTTTAATGATGATATTTATGGTGCCGTCATTACCGTTCCTGCCTACTTTGACGACGCCCAGCGCCAAGCGACCAAAGATGCCGCACAGCTGGCCGGGTTAAATGTTCTGCGCCTCATTAATGAGCCGACCGCTGCTGCGATCGCCTATGGCCTGGACAATGGTAGCGAGGGTATTTTTGCTATTTACGACTTGGGTGGCGGCACCTTTGACATTTCCATCTTGCGTTTGACGCAAGGCGTGTTTGAAGTGGTAGCTACTGGCGGTGATTCCGCATTGGGCGGTGACGACTACGACCGTGCGCTGGTGGACTGGGTTTTGGCCAAAGCTGGTCTTGCGGCTGACACCTTAAACCCAACTGACAAGGCTGCGTTGTCATGCACCGCAAGGGCTTGCAAAGAAGCGCTGTCAAATGCGGCGTCAGTGCCGTTCTCAGTGCAGCTTACCAAGGCGCTGATTAATTTTGAAATGAAAGCAGAAGATTTTGAAACCGCAACAGCGCACCTGACTCAGCGCACCCTGACTGCCGTGCGCAAGGCCCTGCGAGACGCCAAACTGGACAAGGGTGAGATTGAAGGCGTGGTCCTAGTTGGTGGTTCCACGCGCATGCCTCAGGTGCGCAAGGCAGCCGCCAGCTTTTTTGGCCGTGAGCCTTTGACTAACCTGAATCCTGATGAAGTCGTGGCACTTGGTGCCGCCATTTCTGCCAACCAGCTTGCGGGTAACAACAGCGGTAATGACTTGTTGTTGCTCGATGTAATTCCCCTGTCGCTGGGTATTGAGACCATGGGTGGGTTGGTCGAGCGCATCGTACCGCGCAACCAGACCATTCCAACAGCCATGGCGCAGGATTTCACGACTTATCAGGACGGCCAGACCGCATTGGCCTTGCATGTGGTTCAGGGCGAGCGCGATCTGGTGGCAGACTGCCGCAGTCTGGCACGCTTTGAGCTGCGCGGCATACCACCCATGGTGGCTGGTGCAGCGCGTATCCGCGTAACGTTTACCGTTGACGCCGACGGCTTGCTCAGCGTTGACGCAAAAGAGCAGGTCAGTGGTGTTGAGGCGCGTATTGACGTGAAGCCCTCGTATGGTTTGTCAGATGATGACATTGCCCGCATGCTACAAGACAGCTTTTCAACCGCCCAGCAAGACATGAAGGCACGCGCTTTGGCTGAAGCGCAGCTTGATGCTGACCGCATGATTCTGGCAACGCAGAGCGCGCTGGCGGCAGATGCGGATTTGCTCAGTCCTAATGAGCGCGCGCAGGTTGACAGTCTCATGACGAGCCTGACTGACACCCGGACCCATGGCGATGCCGCAACCATAGACGCGGCCACACAAACACTTGCCAAGGGCACGGAGGCTTTTGCCGCAGAGCGCATGAACCGCGGTATACAAAAAGCACTCGCTGGAAAAAATATTGAATCCGTCTGAAAACTATGCCCATCATCAAAATATTGCCCCACCCAGAGTACTGCCCTCAAGGCGCTGAAGTCTCCGCTGTTGCAGGCACATCCATATGTGAAGCACTGCTGGACAACAAAATCAACATTGAGCACGCCTGCGACATGAGTTGCGCCTGCACAACCTGCCACGTCATTGTTCGTGAAGGTTTAAGTTCATTAAACTCGGCGGACGAGGGCGAAGACGACCTGCTAGACCGCGCTTGGGGCCTTGAGCCCAATTCGCGCCTGAGTTGTCAGGCTTTTTTGGCGCAGACCAATGTGACGATTGAGATACCCAAATACACCATCAATCACGCCAAAGAGTTGCATTAGTCGCACCTTTGTCATTTATCTTTTACGATTGATTCATGCGCCAAATTTTTCTCGACACTGAAACCACGGGCCTGTCTGCTGAAAACGGCGACCGCATCATTGAGATTGGTTGCGTTGAACTGGTCGCCCGCAAGCTTACCGGCAACAACAAGCATTTCTACCTGAACCCTGGGCGCGACAGCCATGAAGACGCGATGAAGGTCCACGGCATCAGCAATGAGTTTTTAAAAGACAAACCCAAGTTCGCCGTGATCGTTGATGAGCTTCTGGACTATTTGCGTGACGCTGAAATCATCATCCACAACGCGCCGTTCGACGTCAGTTTTTTGAACAAAGAACTGGAGTTGATAGGGCAGCAGCCCATCAAACATTGCGTAGCAAAAGTCACCGACAGCCTGATGATGGCCAAAGAGCTGTTCCCGGGCAAGCGCAACTCGCTGGACGCTTTGTGTGACAGATTGGAAGTCGACAACTCAGGCCGTACATTGCACGGCGCGTTGCTCGATGCAGAGTTGCTGGCAGATGTGTACATCAACCTTACCCGCGGGCAAAACAGCCTGATGATGGACGTGGGCGCCACGACCCAAAGCGGTGACGTGCTGCCTGTCATTGATCTCCGCCAGTTTGAGCTGCCTTTGCTGATGGCCAATGAACAGGAGCTTGCTGCACATGAATACTTGCTGGTTGACATTGACAAAGTCAGCAAAGGGAAAACGGTTTGGCGCTCTGCGACTTTGCCGGGTTAACCAACTGCGTTGAGATGCAGCCCAAAAACAGCATATAATTTGAGACTACCTGAAAGCGCAATCGGCTCGGGGTAGAGCAATGCCTTCACAATGTAACGGGAGCCTAATACCCAAGTGGGTTTCCTGAGGCCTGTGTAAATTGTCATCTTTGGTATTTAACGGAAGATTAGCTCAGGGGTAGAGCATCGCACTCACACTGCGAGGGTCGCAAGTTCGAAACTTGCATCTTCCACCACCACCCAAAGGTTTCACCCAGTCCGGTCTCCACACGGTTGGTTCGTAGAAACCCTCAGCGGGTTTGCATAGCAGTGACACTGGAATGCCCCAACCGTTTGCTGACAATATGCTAACCAAATGCAGCAGTAGGTGCCGTTGTACCGCAATGACAGGCGCAGACGATGAAAATTCAGCCAGGAAAGTTCTGGCTTTATTCTGGTGCATCGAAATCCTGACTTAGTCCCTCGAAATTGATACCTATGAGTACTTGCTTAAGTCATGGGCGTGGTAAGCTGAATAGTTGGAGTTCTTGTGGCGTTTGGTGTCACCAGTAAAGACAGTAATACTGTTGTTGCCGATGCGTTACAGCCGTCATGGACAGGATCGCACCGCGCTTGCAGACAAAAAAATGGCGACCCGATCAAGCAGCCAAGTTGCGCAGCGTGATAACGCGGCGCTGTAAGGCAGCAAGCAATTCGTTTTCGCGTTTTTGTATCGGTTCGATACTTCTCGCACGGACATGTCCATAACCGCGAATCTGTTCGGGCAAAGAAGCCAGGGCTACAGCGGCGTCGTGGTGCGATGCGTCCTTCGTCACTTCAAGCGAAGCAAGTGCCTGGTCGATATTTTCCTCATACCGCGAGATCAACGAGCGTTCAATGCGTCTTTCTTCGGTGTATCCAAACACGTCGAACGCAGTTCCACGCACAAAGCGCAATTTTGCAAGAACACGAAAGACCGGAATGATCCAAGCGCCGAACTCGCTCTTCCTTGGTTCGCCTGTCGCGGGATCGCGTTTGGAAAATATTGGAGGCGCCAGATTAAAAACGAGCTTGTAGTTACCCTCAAACTGCTGTGACACGCTTTCCAGGAAGCCGCTTTGGACGTGCAGCCTGGCCACCTCATACTCATCCTTGATCGCGAGCAATTTGAAGTAGTATTTCCCGGCCGCGTCGGTAAGTGAGTTGCGACCGGGAAAGGCGCGCTGCTCAACGGCACGCACGCGGTTTACCAAGGCGAGGTATCGCTGCGCGTAGGCGTCGTCCTGGTAGTCGGTCAAAAATTTCACGCGTATGTCGATGGCGTCCTTCAAGTTCTTGACTGGCGCTGGTGAGATGCCGGCACTCATCGAAGTGCGTTTTGACGCCAGCAGGCGCTCAACAGCCTTTGGGTCTACCGCAGTACGCCGACCCCACAGGAATGCGTCCATGTTCATTTGTTGTGACGCGCCATTGAGTGCGATTGCTGCGTTGATAGACTCGGCAGAAATCGGAATCAGGCCGCGCTGATACGCAAAACCCAGCATGAACATGTTTGCTGCAATGCTGTCGCTGTTGATTTCCATCCAAAGTTGCCCCCCTTTTTTCATCGGAAGTTAACCCCACCAATTGCAGTTTAAAGCCCTGCTCAAGAGGCTGTGGATAAGTCTAGGCCAGTTGGATTTTCTGGTGATATTTCTCCTTTGTTGGTTGG
>JANXTM010000271.1 GCA_025352405.1 Polaromonas sp. | reverse complement strand
TGCGGCAGGCGCCTGGTTGCTGCCATGATCAGGGCCCAGGTCAGCTCCGCCGGGGCTGTCGATGACCCAACGCCCTCAGCCACTGCAATGCCGCGCTCGGTGCAGGCACCCACGTCAACATGCGCACCTACGCGACCCGTCTGGGCAATCATCTTGAGTTTTGGCAGCTTTTCGATGAGCTGGCGACTGAGGTGGGTGCGCTCGCGGATAAGAACGATCACGTCAGCGTCTTTGAGTCTGACCGAGAGCTGCCCGATACCCTTGACGGTGTTCGTGTAGACCTTTGCAGCGTAAGCGTCCAGCTTGGCCGCACAGGCCAGTTTTCGGACTGCGTCCTGATAATCGTCGAGGATCACAACATTCATAGCGATATTGTGCCTGCAACTTCTTCAGGCCTCGCTCGGTGCCGTTGTAGTCTGATGTTTAAATTGCCGAGTGTGTCTTCAAAATGTGGTGTCAGGCGTACTTGCGCAGGCCAAACTTGAAAAAATCTGGCGGTTTGACGCTGAGCAGGTAACCGCACACCAAATAGTCAGCCAACGCATTGACTGGATTTGCGGGAGTCAGTGGTGGCGAGGTGCCGCTTCGTGTTGCGCCATGCGGTCGAGTTCAGCACATACATCGGCCATGCGTCCTGAAATTTTCATTCTGCCTGCGTATGATAAACCAACACCCAGCTCAAAATTACGCACAATTTTCAGGCGATTGGGTAGTGGTTTCTCGAGATATCTGACATCTGAGCCGCCAAGTACGTCTTTCTTGTTGGTTTGGCAGGAGCGCAAATCGACGCTCACAGCCAGCCTGTTTGGCATGTCTTTGTCTATTTCATTGCCTGGTGCTTGCGAAGCGGGCCCAAACAGACCCATCAAGGCTTGCAGTGGGGTCAATAAAACCGACGACACCGGGGTGCGCGAAAAGCAATTCGAAAAGCTGACGATTCCCATGATGAACTTCCTGGTCAAGAGGCTTACATAGGCAGGATTGTTGTACGGCGATAACGCCGTGAAGACCGTTGCAGCAGGGTTTTGACCAATTCCTTGGCCAAACGCCCACCACCTGCTGCATGGTCACGTGACCAAGCGCTTACATCAATACCGTGTTCCGGATCAAGCCTACGGCGAGACCTTCAATTTCAAAGGGCTCACCTGGTTGGATCACGATAGTTTTGAAATCCGGGTTTTCGGGAAGCAGCTCAATCAGATTCCTGGTTTGCCGAAAACGCTTGACCGTCACTTCATCACCCAGACGAGCGACAACGATCTGACCATTTTTAGCTTCTCTGGTTTGTTTGACGGCCAGCAAATCACCGTCCATGATGCCAACGTCGCGCATGCTCATGCCGCGAACCTTGAGAAGGTAATCAGGTTGTTTCTGAAACAGGCTGTTCTCAAAACAATAGCTTTTCTCAATGTGTTCCTGCGCGAGAATGGGGCTACCAGCAGCAACCCGTCCTACTAAAGGCAACACCAGTTGGGCCAGGCTTTGCAAGGGCAGGGAAAACTGTTTGATGCGGAACTCGCGGACTTCGTTGATGGAGCGCAGGGCGTCGCTGCGCAAGCGTATGCCTCGTGAGGTGCCACTGACCAGCTCGATCACGCCTTTGCGGGCCAAGGCCTGCAAATGTTCTTCGGCGGCATTGGCCGAGCGAAAACCCAGTTCGCTGGCGATTTCAGCCCGGGTAGGTGGCGCACCTGTAAGGGCAATGGCGTTTTGAATCAGTTCCAGAATCTGCTGCTGGCGGGCTGTGAGCTTGGGTACTTGCTGGCTTATGTGGGGGAAATGATTCAAAGCACTCATGATCTAAATTCCTTGGGTAGCTTGGTGTGCTGCCGGCAGCATTGCTATGCTGGCGTAATTTGCAGGGGTTGTATGGCGAAGCTGTTTTAATATCCAGTACCTGTATTTTTATCCAGCTTTTCATGAAATGCAAGAGAATTGATTTATGCAGCACAAAAACATCGTGATTTTGGGGACCGGGGGCACCATCGCAGGCAAGGCTGCCAGTGCGTCTGACAATATCGGCTACACCGCTGCGCAAGTCGGTGTGACCCAGCTGGTAGCGGCCATTCCTGCACTTGCTGCGGCAGGCCATTTGCTGGTCGAACAGGTGGCGCAGATTGACAGCAAGGACATGACTTTTGCGGTGTGGGCGCATTTGGCCGAACGGGTGCATTATTTTCTGGCGCGCGATGACGTACAGGGCGTGGTGATTACCCACGGTACCGATACGCTGGAAGAGACCGCTTATTTTCTTCAGACGGTTCTTGACCCGGCCAAACCGGTCGTGCTGACATGTGCCATGCGGCCCGCTACATCGCTGGTGCCCGATGGGCCGCAAAACGTCATGGATGCGCTGGCCGTTGCCGGACATGCCGGTGCACGGGGCGTAACGGCAGTGTGTGCCGGCGTGGTGCACAGCGCGCTGGATGTACAGAAAGTGCACAGCTACCAGCTCGATGCGTTCAGCTCGGGCGACGCGGGCCCGGTGGCATATGTCGAGGAGGGTGCTCTCAGGGTCTTACGTGATTGGCCACTCGGGCAGCAAAAACGGGGGCTACACGCTATAGAATTGGTAGCCCTTTTGGTTGAGGCCGCAGCCGGCGGCACCTGGCCCCGGGTGGAGATCGTGATGAACTATGCAGGTGCCAGCGGCGCAGTGGTCGATGCACTATGCCATGCAGGTGTCCAGGGCCTGGTGGTGGCTGCCACGGGCAATGGAACGCTGCACCACGATCTTGAAGCCGCTTTGCTCAGGGCTCAGTCGCAGAGTGTGAGTATAGTTCGGGCTACCCGCTGTGTGAACGGCCGGGTGTTGTCCAAACCGGGTGAGGCGCTGGCTGATTCACGCGGCCTGAGCCCGGTCAAGGCCAGGATCGCATTGATGCTGCGCCTGATGCTGTCAGGCTCCCAGGCTTAGGTTGATAGCGCCGCGAAAGCCCTGGCCGTGATTTCATCAACGGTTCCCATGCCGCCAATGGCGCGGTAGGCGGGTGCGGCAACCGGGTCAGTTTTTGCCCACAGGGAGTAGTAGTCGACCAGCGGGCGGGTTTGGGCGCTATAGACTTCGAGGCGCTTGCGCACGGTGCTTTCCATGTCGTCTTCGCGCTGCATGAGTGCTTCCCCGGTCACGTCGTCTTTACCTTCAACCTTAGGTGGGTTGTACTTGACGTGGTAGGTCCGGCCAGAGGCTGTATGTGAGCGACGGCCGCTCATGCGCTCAATGATGGCTTCAAACGGCACGTCAATCTCAAGCACGTAATCCAGTCTGACGCCGGCGGCTTTCATTGCATCGGCCTGGGGAATGGTGCGGGGAAAGCCGTCGAACAGAAAGCCCCTATCGCAATCGGGTTGTGCAAGGCGCTCCTTGACGAGGTTGATGATCAGATCATCGCTCACCAAAGCGCCAGATGCCATTATTTTCTGGGCCTCAAGCCCCAAAGGTGAGCCTGCCTTGACGGCTGCGCGCAACATGTCACCCGTCGAAATTTGCGGGATGTTGTATTTTTGGCAGATGAAGGTGGCCTGGGTTCCCTTGCCTGCACCAGGTGCGCCCAACAAAATCAGTCTCATGGTTGTCCTCGTATTTTTTATGAATCCAGGACGTTGCCTGCCCGGTCGTTCCGGTGGTTGCCGGGAGAGTCAGTAAGCCGACGATGTGAACTAACAACAATTAGTCTCACACAATTGCGGCGTTACAGTTTACTTTTTCAAGGATAGCATGCACCTATTGAGGCCAGCTTACACGGGTCACCAAGGGCTGCGACCGTACTCGCAACCGACTGGCGCGTACCGTCAGGAAAACAATCGGCGGGCGCGAATCAGGTCTTCTGGCGTATCCACGCCGAGGCCCGGCGGGCTGTGGGTAACATGCACCGCGATGCGGTGACCATGCCACAGTGCACGCAGCTGTTCCAGCGACTCGATTTGTTCCATGGGGGCTTGGGGCAGGGCGGGGAAGCGCTTTAAAAAACCGACACGGTAACCATAAATGCCCACGTGGCGCAGTGGCTTGGCCAAGCCGCTACTCTTCCACCATGCCTGACCTGCAAAATCACGCCCCGCAGGAATTGGCGAGCGGCTGAAATAGAGGGCGGTCTGGCAAGCATCCAGTACCACTTTGACAATGTTCGGGTTTAGAAAGTCGGCAAGCTCTTCAATCGCATGCGCTGCCGTAGTCATGGCGCACTCCGGACGGGCAGACAGCAACTGCGCCACCGCGTCAATCAAGGCTGGGTCAATCAGTGGCTCGTCGCCCTGTACGTTGACGACCAGCGCATCATCAAAAAGCCCCAGTAGGTCGCAGGCTTCAGCCAGCCTGTCGGTGCCGCTGGCGTGATCGGCGCGTGTCAGTACGGCTAATACGTCAAATTCAGCGCATTTTTCAATGACGTGCGGGCTGTCTGTGGCGACAACAACCCGCTCAGCCCCGCTGAGCAGCGCACGCTGCGCGACACGCACCACCATCGGTGCACCGCCAAGATCGGCCAGCGGCTTGTTGGGCAGACGGGTCGATGCCAGGCGTGCGGGAATGACGACTGTGAAGCTCATGCTTGTCGTGTTTCAAAATGCATCACAGTCCAAGTTCTTCGTCGCTCAATGGCCGTGCTTCCACCTCCAGCATCACCGGGAGCCCATCTCTTACCGGGTAGGCCAGCCGAGCACTTCGGGAAACAAGTTCCTGCTTCTCGCGGTCGTAGTCAAGGGGGCCTTTGGTGACTGGGCAAACCAGTAATTCAAGCAGTTTAGTGTCCATGATGCGATGGTAAATGAGAAACCAGGGCGTGAGAAATCAGGGGTGCCAGCAATGCGTCTGCTGCGTCGAAAAAAGCTGGCGCGGGGGAAAACTGGAGTGGAACCGCCAGCAGGCGCACCGAGGCCATAGCCGGC
>JANXTM010000218.1 GCA_025352405.1 Polaromonas sp. | reverse complement strand
CGCTCATTTCAGTCACGCGGTCGAGCAGGCTGACGACCAGCGTGTCCATGCTCTGAAAGCCTTCCTTCATGCGGGAGCCTTGCTCGCCGATTTTGAAGATTTTTTGCTCGGCTTCGTCCAGGATGGTGGCGATGTCTTTGCCTTGCGGGCTGAAGGCGTTGGTGGATATTTCGTCGCTAGCAGCGACCAGCTTGCGCAAGATGGAGCGCTCGCGCACAATCTCGGCATAGCGCCGGATGTTGGCGGCGCTGGGCACGTACTGGGCGAGTGAGTTGAGGTAGCTCAGCCCCCCTACTTCATCAGCCTTGCCCTGGTTTTGCAAATGCTCATACACGGTGATGACGTCAGCCGGTTTGGTGGCGTTGATCAAAGCACCCACGGCGGCGTAAATCAGCTTGTGTTCGGCACGGTAAAAATCCTGATCCATCAGCAGGTCGCCCACACGGTCCCACGCTGCATTGTCGAGCAGCAAGCCGCCCAGCACGCTGGACTCACCTTCAATTGAATGCGGTGGAATACGCAGCTGGGCTATCTGGCGGTCGGGGCTGTAACCCGGCTGACGCGCTGAGTCGTCGAAGGTGGAAAGTACGGCGGACATGGGATTCCTGGCAAAGGACTACTTTTATGGCAAGTCAAATGGTAAGCCCGCCACGGAACCGCAGCCTGTATAAAGCTGTGGATAAGCAGGGGGAATTACGTGTAAATATGGCGTATAACTGTGTATAGCTCTGACAGCTTCCCAGAAACGAATAGTCGTGGAAAAGCAACGCGGAAGTCCATGAAAAAAGCCGCTCAGCGAGCGGCTTTTGCGGGAACAGTGAAACAGTGGAACAGCTTAAATGGAAATTAGGCAGTTTCGCCGTACACGGTCACGGTGATGTCGACCAGCACGTCGGTGTGCAGGGCAACGCTCACAGCGTGGTCACCGGTGGTTTTCAGTGGGCCTACTGGCAGGCGCACTTGCGACTTGGCAACAGCAAAGCCTTGTTTGGCCAGCTCAGCAGCAATATCGTGATTGGTCACGGAACCAAACAAACGGCCGTCAACACCCGCTTTTTGCGTCAGTTTAATAGTGGCGCCAGCGAGCTTTGCGCCCTGGGCTTGTGATTCGGCCAGCTTTGCTGCTGCGGCTTTTTCAAGTTCGACGCGCTTAGCTTCGAATTCGGCCTTGTTGGCTTCCGTGGCGCGACGAGCGCGGCCAGAGGGAATCAGAAAGTTGCGTGCGTAACCGTCTTTGACTTTGACGACTTCACCTAGGTTGCCGAGGTTAACGACTTTGTCGAGCAGAATAATTTGCATGGTCGTGGCTCCTTACAGGGTACGGTGCTGGTCACTGTACGGCAACATCGCGAGGAAGCGAGCGCGCTTGACAGCGGTATTGACTTGACGCTGAAAAATCGCGCGGGTGCCCGTCAAGCGTGCGGGTATTATTTTGCCGTTTTCAGAAACGAAGTCGCGCAGGGTGTCGATATCTTTGTAATCGATTTCTTCAACACCAGCGGCAGTAAAACGGCAAAAGCGCTTGCGCTTGAACAGCAATGATTGTGTATTGCGCTTGGGGCGCTTGTCTTTATTGAAGCGTTTTGGTCCGGGCATGATGGACTCCTTAATTTGGGTTCAGTACGTGGTCAGGATTCCGTTGAGAAACCTGAACTATGGCTTGAATGTGAAAAACAATGCTTTTGCTGGTTCGCGCATTAATTAAAAAACCGGTAAAGAGTTGAAGCTCGCCTAATTCAAGCTGGCCTGCACTTTCGGCCAGCGATCCAAAAGCGACCGCTCTTATTGTCAACTTGACCTGTCTGGTAACCCCGTTTTCAATAGCTTCGGACCCGTGTTCGAGAACCAGATTGAGGGCGGGGATGCCGGCGGGCGTGTACCGAAGAGGGCTTGCCTCGGCGATACACGCAGTCAGTTTTACCGTATTCAATGATTAGCTGCTTACCTGCAAATTAATTGCCAGCGTATTCAGCTTGCTGCGTTTTGCGAGCTTCTTCGCGCTCAACATTTCTCATCATCAGTGAAGGACCTGTTTCGGCTTTCTTCTTGAGCACAGTCAGGTGGCGCAAAACAGCGTCGTTGAATTTGAACGCGTGTTCAATTTCTTCCATCACGGCCTGGCTGGCTTCGATGTTGATGCACAGGTAGTGGGCTTTGGCCAGCTTCTGAATCAGGTACACCAGTTGACGGCGGCCCCAATCTTCCACACGGTGCACAGTGCCACCGCCAGCGGTGATCATGCCCTTGTAACGTTCCAGCATTGCTGGGACTTGTTCGCTTTGATCCGGATGGATCAGCAAGACGATCTCGTAATGACGCATAAAACTCCTTTTGGTTGATAAAGCTACCCCAGCGTCGACCAGTGATGGTTAAGGGTGCAGCAAGGCGAAGCCCACGAGTGTAGCACCCCCCCACGTTCGCCCATCACGCGGGGCCGTATCTCCAACCAGCAGAGGCCGCGGAACCGGCTTTGCCGGGCCGCAGGCGCAGCACCCCCTCGGGGGCAGCGAACCACACGCAGTGGGAAGCGTGCGGGCTCTATTTCTACAGGCTTTTGAGATCGGGATACCGGATGTACTCGACCAGATCCTGGGCTTTTTGCCGGGGCGGTGGGGTCACCAGGCTGACTAAAACAATCACGGTAAAACCGACTGGTACACCAAAAAGCCCGGCAGAAATCGGGTCAATCCCCCACCACAGTTGAATCGGGGACGTGATGCCAAAGGTGGCGCGCAGCCAAGGCTGGTTGGTCAGCATGTAATAAAAAGTTACCCCCAAGCCTGACACCATACCCAATGTGGCCCCAATGCCGTTGGCGCGTTTCCAGAAGATGCCCAGACTAAGCGCCGGAAAAAATGAAGCCGCTGCGAACGAAAAAGCGGCTGACACCAAAAACAAAATGTCTGCAGGCTTTTGAGCTGCCACGTAAGCGGCGAGCAGAGCCACAATCAACAGAAGTATTTTCGAGACGGTCACCCGGCTCACGGTAGATGCGTTAGGGTCAATCATCTTGTAGTAAAGGTCATGGCCCAGGGCGTTGGAAATGGTCAGCAGCAAACCATCCGCAGTAGACAGCGCAGCCGCCAGGCCACCGGCCGCCACCAAGCCCGAGACGACATACGGAAGCCCGGACAACTCAGGGGTGAGCAACACAATGATGTCGCCGCTGATGGTGAGCTCATTGAGCTGCAAAACATTATCTTTGTTGACATCTGCTACCGACAGCAACGCGGGGTCGATACGGCTCCAGGTGCTTACCCAAGCGGGAAGCCGGTCAAACGGGGTCCCCACAAGTGATGTGAATATTTCGTACTTGACCAGCACCGCCAGCGCAGGTGCGGTAAGGTAAAGCAGCAAAATAAAGAACAATGACCAGGTGACCGACTGCCGCGCCTCACGCACACTGGGCACGGTGTAGTAGCGCATCAAAATGTGCGGTAGTGCCCACCATCAGACAAAAAACCAGGGCCAGAAAATTCCGCCGTGACATGTCGTACAGTGCGCGTTCGTCAGGTGTGCCGTCAGGGTCACCAGAGAACTGGGCTGCATGCGGGGGCATGCCATTGAGGGGCCGAGTTTTGCCGTCAAAGACAGCTTTGGCGGCCGTCCAGATCTTCACCGCAGCCACCTCATCTTTGGGCATGGTGGCCAGCACTTTGCCTGCAGATGAAATGGCCGCCACAGAGGCGTTGCCACTCTTGAGTGCATCCATCTTCTGATTCGCGGCCAGTTTATCGGCAGCCAGCGAGGTAGTCGGGTGTTGGAGCTTTTCCAGCAAGGCGTCCGAACGTTGTTGAAATATGGCGCGAACCTGCAGCTCTTTGGGGTCTAGCGTGAGTTCTTTTTCTTTGGCAGTGACTTTTTCAAGCTGAAAGCCGTAGACAAGTTGCGGCACTGGCACGCCGGTTTGTTTGACAGACAGCCACACCACAGGAATCAGGTAGGCCACCACCAAAATGATGTATTGGGCCACCTGCGTCCACGTCACGGCGCGCATGCCGCCCAAAAATGAGCACACCAGAATTCCGCCCAGACCAAGAAAAATACCGAGTTCAAACGCAATACCGGTCAGGTAGGAAGTGATCAGGCCCACGCCATAAATCTGCGCCACCAGATAAGTGAATGAGCAAAGAATCGCAGCCGACAAGCCAATGAATCTGGGCAGGTGCCCGCCATAGCGTTCCCCCAGAAAGTCCGGGATAGTGAACTGGCCAAACTTGCGCAGATACGGTGCCAGCACAAAGGCCACCAGGCAATAGCCGCCAGTCCAGCCCATGATGAAGGCCAGCCCGTTGTAGCCAGTCAGGTAAAGCGTTCCGGCCAGACCAATAAATGAGGCGGCGGACATCCAGTCTGCGCCCGTGGCCATTCCGTTATAGACCGCTGGCACGCGGCGCCCAGCAACGTAGTATTCAGACGCATCGGTCGTACGGCTCATGATGCCGATGCCCGCATACAGGCCAATAGTGGCCATTAAAAACGTAAAACCAATCCACAGGCGCGGCAGGCCCATGCGCTCCGCCAATGCGAGTACGGTCACGAAAAATAAAAAACCTGCCGTGTACCAGCTGTACACACGGTCGAGTTGCAGTTTGAACTGCCGCTTTGAAAGCCGGATGCCGTCGCGTGTACCAAAAAACCCCGCCATGCTAGTCGCCCTCTTCTTCCACGCCGTGCGCAATATCCAGACGGTTCATGTACCACGCATAAAACCCGATCATGAGGCAGTACACCACGGGTGCGCCCTGGGCACCCATCCAGAAACTGAAAGGCCAGCCGAAAAAAGTAAAGTTCAGATACCGTGCGAAGTAGCTCACCCCAAACGTGACCGTGAACCAGATCACCAGCAGCACGCCAATGACGATGCGGTTTTTTCGCCAGTAACGCCTGTGGCTCTCAGTGCGTTCCATCAAGCGCCCTGGGAATGTTGAAGACAGCGCGGTATTGGCGCTCCAGCTGACCGGCGACTGCGGGCTCAAACTGACGCAGGTGACGCAGCACCTTTTGAGCCTCGTCTGGCTGGTCAAGTGCCAGCCAGACCTCAGCCAGCCGGTACCAGCCGTAGGGGCTCATGGGCTGCAGGGCGGTGTTCTTTTTCAAGGCTTCTGCCGCCTCGTGAAACTGCTGGCGGTGCATCAGGGCCAGCGCCAGACCGTACCAAGCCCTGTCCATCAAAGGGTCAAGCGCTAGCGCAGTGCGAAATGCCGGCTCGGCATCTTCATGTCGGCTGGTTTACTGCAATACATAGCCGAGGTTAAAACACGCGGGCGCGTCTTGCGGCCAAGCGCTGGTCAGCAATTGAAGGCTGGCAATGGCGGCCTCAAAATGAAGCTGCTCTGCTTGCTGGTGAGCTCGGCTGGCAAGCGCATACCGGTCCTCTGGTTGAAGCTGCAGCATCTGCTCAAACAATGGCAGCACATCTTGTTTAAGACCAAGCGACATGAGCAGCAACGCCTTCAGCTTCAAAAAGCGGTAGTGCAGCGCAGTCCTCACTTGCACAGCACGACACCCATGCGTACACAGATACCGACTTTTACTATCGTCGCTGCCACCCACAGCAGCAGAAGCAACAACGCCGCCACCAGCGGCACATGGCGGTCCGGTACGATAAAGGGGCAAACCCAGCGGGCAGCGCGCACCCAGGGTTGGCTGATCAGCTGGAACAAGCGATAAACCGGGTTGCGCGCTCTGGCCAGTCCGGCCAGCAAACCCACCACGCCCTGCCCCACGAAGCAGAGCAACGCAATTTCGGTGAGTAGTTTGACGATGATGGCGATGGTGAGCATGACAATTGAAATCAATGCCTTTGATTGTCATCTGCCGACTTGCCAGTTGCTTACCCCAGGCACTTAAAGCACCCGGGGTTTTCCCTTGTATTTTTGCTGCTTAAGACCCACGCCTTTTCACAGAAAAGCCAATAAGCTCACTTGGCCAACTGCTTCCAGGTGTCGATCACGGTGTCCGGGTTCAACGAGATCGAACCGATACCCTGCTCTTTAAGCCACAGTGCAAAATCAGGATGGTCGCTAGGACCCTGGCCACAAATACCAACGTATTTCCCTTGGCGTTTGCAAGCCGCAATCGCCATGCTGAGCAGCGCCTTGACGGCTGGGTCGCGTTCGTCAAAGTCCCTGGCCAGCACTTCCAGACCCGAGTCTCGGTCCAAACCCAGAGTGAGCTGGGTCAAGTCGTTCGAGCCAATCGAAAAGCCATCAAAATACTCAAGAAACTGCTCGGCCAGCACGGCATTGCTTGGCACTTCGCACATCATGATGATGCGCAGGCCATCCTGGCCACGCTTGAGGCCATGCTGCGCGAGCAATTCGGTCACTTTGGCGGCCTGCCCCAGCGTGCGCACAAAAGGCACCATAACTTCGACATTGGTCAAGCCCATATCATTCCGCACACGCCGCAGCGCTTCGCATTCCATCGCAAACGCTTCGCGGAAATCTTCGCTGATATAGCGCGCCGCGCCGCGAAAGCCGAGCATCGGATTTTCTTCCTCGGGCTCGTAACGCGAGCCACCAATCAGTTTTCGGTATTCGTTGGACTTGAAGTCTGACAGCCGCACAATCACCGACTTAGGCCAGAACGCTGCGCCAATCGTGGCAATGCCTTCGGCCACCTTGTCTACA
>JANXTM010000186.1 GCA_025352405.1 Polaromonas sp. | reverse complement strand
AAGGCCCGGAAACGGTCGCGCACATCGTTCATGCTGAGCGCGCCGCCGGAGTCCACCACGTAGATACAGGTGGCGCCGTAGCTTTCCATCAGCTTGGCCTGCCGCGCAAGGTTCTGCGCCGGGGTCATGTGACTCATCATTAAGAAACCAACCGTGTCCATCCCAAGCTTGCGGGCGTACTCGATGTGCTGACGTGACACGTCAGCCTCAGTGCAATGGGTTGCCACGCGCACCACCCTGGCGCCGGCGTCGTAAGCGGCTTTCAAGTCATGCACGGTGCCGATGCCGGGCAGCAGCAGCGTAGCCACCTGCGCCCGTTTCACCACGGAGGCCACGGCCTCAATCCATTCGAGGTCAGTATGGGCACCGAAACCGTAGTTGAAGCTACCGCCCTGCAAGCCATCGCCGTGTGCGATCTCGATCGAGTCGACGCCTGCGGCATCCAGCGCGTGGGCGATCTGCCTCACCTGCGCCACGCTGTACTGGTGGCGGATGGCGTGATTGCCATCGCGCAGCGTCACGTCTGAGATGTAGATTTTCTTGCCGTTCATGGAAATCCTTAGGCCTCAAAGTGGAAGGCGATGCGCTCGGCGGTCTGTAGGGCGGCGCTCGTCATGATGTCCAGGTTTCCCGCGTAGGCGGGCAGGTAGTGGGCCGCGCCCTCGACTTCCAGGAAGACCGAAGTCTTCAGGCCGGCTAGGCCGTGGCCGACCCCGGGGATGTTCAGGCCCTGCACCTGGTCGAACTGCACCTTCTGCTTCAGGCGGTAGCCCGGCACGTAGCGGCGCACCGCCTCGACCATCTCTTCGATCGAAGCGGCGATCGCATCTTCGCTGCCACCCTCGCTAAATGTGTACACGGTGTCGCGCATGATCAGCGGCGGCTCGGCCGGATTCATCACGATGATCGCCTTGCCCTTGCTGGCACCGCCCAGCTTTTCGATCGCGCGCGAAGTCGTCTCGGTGAACTCGTCGATGTTCGCACGTGTGCCGGGGCCGGCACTCTTGCTCGAAATGCTGGCTACGATCTCGGCATAGGTGACGCGGGCCACGCGGCTGACCGCCGCCACCATCGGGATGGTGGCCTGGCCGCCGCAGGTGACCATGTTGACGTTAAGTGCGTTTAGGTGAGCATCGCCGTTGACGACCGGAATGCAGTACGGCCCGATCGCCGCCGGCGTCAGGTCGATCATGCGGATGCCGGGCTTCAGTCCGCGCAGGAAGGCGTCATTGCGCATATGCGCGGCCGCGCTGGTGGCGTCGAACACCAGGTCAATATCGGCGAATTCCGGGAGGCGGGCGAGGCCCTCTACCCCTTCGGCGGTTGTGGCTAGGCCCAGGCGCTGGGCGCGCGCCAGGCCGTCGGAGGTGGGGTCTATGCCGACCATGGCGCCCATCTCGACGTAGCGGCCCTGCCGCAGGATCTTGATCATCAGGTCAGTGCCAATGTTGCCGCTGCCTATGATGGCAGCCTTGAGCTTGCGAGTCATGGCGCGCCTTTCAGATGAAGCGGCAGGAGACGCTGCCCAGGGCACCGACCGAGGCCTGGACCAGGTCGCCGGCGGCCACAGGGACCATCGGGCCGAGCGCTCCCGACAGGATCACCTGGCCCTGGCGCAGGCCCTGGCCACGGGCGGCCATGGTGCGGGCCAGCCAGAAGGCGGCCCGCAGCGGATGGCCGAGGCAGGCCGCGCCGCTGCCGGTCGAGACAGACTGACCGTTCTTGTCCATCTGCATGCCGAGTGCGCCAAGCGAGAGCGCGCCGATCGGCACCGGCTGGTCGCCCAGCACATAAAGGCCTGAGGAGGCGTTGTCGGCCACGGTGTCGACTAAACTGATTTTCCAGTCGGTAATGGCGCTGTCAACGATTTCGATTGCCGGCAGGGCATAGCTCAGGCAAGTCAGGAATTCGGAGTAGCTCGGGGCGCTGCCTGTGACATCCCGAGCGACGACGAAGGCGATCTCAGCCTCCACCTTCGGCTGCAGCAGCCTGTTAGTCGGTACGTCCTGCCCGTTGAGAAATTCCATGTCGTCGAAAAGCACTCCAAAATCGGGTTGGTCCACGCCCAGTTGTTGCTGCACTGCCTTGGAGGTTAGGCCTACCTTCAGGCCGACGATTCGACGGCCGGATTCCAGTCGTACGCGGGTGTTTACCTCGGCGACTGCGTAAGCCGCGTCGAGACTGGCGATGCCATGGCTGGTGGACACCGGCGGGATGGTACGGCGGTTGGTCCTGGCTAGCGCCAGCGCCTGTGCTGCTTGCTGGATGGCTTCGGATTGATTGGGCATGGGGGGTTCTCCTTGGGTCGTGAAAGGGGATCAAGTACTGTCTTGGCCAAGCCAGCGCAGCGCGTTGTCTTGACGCAGCAGCTTGTGGGTCGCGTCATCCAAGTTCAGTTGGTCGATGCGACGTGCAGGCTCGCGGTCCATGATGGTGAACGGGTAGTCGGTGCCGGCCAGTACCTGCGTGGTGCCGAAGACCTGCAGAAGGATGCGGATGGTGTCGGTGTCGTACACCAGGTTGTCGACGAATAGTTGACGAACCAGTTCGCGAGGCGACTGGTCCATTAACTTGCGAACTGGCGGTAACTGCTGCCAACCGTGCTGCAGGCGCGGCAGCAGCATCGCTAGGGAGCCGCCGCCATGGCTAAAGGCAATGCGAAGCTTCGGTAGCCGCGCCAGTGTCCCGGACGTGAGCAGCGAGGCGGCGGCCAAACCGACTTCGCCGGGAAAGGCCAGCACCTGCTCAAGCAGGGGCGGGCCGACCAGCCGGTCCATGCCCGCAGGGCGCAAGGCATGGACGAAGATGGCAGCGCCAAGTGATTGGGCGGCAGCAAAAAAGGGCTCATGGTCGACGTGACCGAGCGGCTTGCCATTAATATTGCTGCCGAGTTCTACGCCAGCCAGCCCCAGTTCCATGCAGCGTTCCAGCTCACCAATGGCCAGCTGCACATCCTGCAGCGGCACTGCGCCCAAGCCTGTGAAGTGTGCCGGGTCGGCCCTGACCATTGCCGCTAGCTCCTCATTCATAAAAGAATTGAGCGACAGGGCGTCGTCGGCTGCCAGCCAGTACGACAGCAACTCCGGCATCGGCGATATTACTTGGTGCGTGACGCCCGTATGCGTCATCTCCTGCAGCCTACGGCCGGCGTCCCAGCTTGAGTCGGGTACGGTACGGTAGACGCGACCATCCAGCATCACGTTGCGGTCGCAGGCCGCATCGCCCGGCGCCATCGAGGGCCAAGCCACGCTTTTGCGCTGGCCCAGGTAGGCCGGAAACTGGTGCGGAACCCAGTGAGTGTGGGCGTCGACCAAGCCGCAATCGCAGCCAGCGCTCTTGAATGAGACAGTCACGCTTTTAACTCGGTCGCCAGCGCTGCGTCCGACAGCATCACTTGGCCGTCCCGGATCTCCACCGGATAGGTTCGCAGCGCTTTAGTGCACGGTGGGCCGACGGCCTCGCCAGTGCGCACATCGAAGGTGCCCAAGTGCATCCCGCATTCGACGATGTGGCCCTCCAAGCAGCCGTCCTCGGTCAGTGAGGAATTGCCGTGGGTGCAGCGGTCATCGGTGGCAAAGGCCTTGCCTTCCACCAAGTACACGGCCACGCGGCGGCCGTCCGGCAGGTCGCCAATACCAATGCCGCCGTCCGCCACGGCGTCGAGGCTGCACAGAGGAATGAAATAGCTGTTACTCGTCATGATTATTGTTCTCAGAGGACCAGGGCTTGCTGCACGAGGGCGCGGATATTCGCCGCCGGTGCGCTCAATTGTTCGGGGGTGATGGTGGTGCGCGGCAAAATTAGCTTTTTGAGCTGGACGAAGTCGCGCGCCGCGTTCAACGCAGCAACGCCAGTAATGCGCCCACCGCTCCAGTGCACTAGCACGCGGCCGCCTGCGGCGTCTACGCGCCAAGCCTGCTGCTCGCCAGTGAGCGCGCCAGCGCACTGCAGCCGAGCGCCGCCCTGGTCGGACCAAAACCACGGCACTGCGTCGTACGCTCTGGCTTCACCGGGATTGCACAAGATACTTGCCAGCGCCTGCGCCTGGCCTTGGGCGTTGGCCCAGGTCTCGATGCGCTCGAAGCGACCGGTGACCGGATTGCGCTGGCGCGTCACGTCGCCAACCGCGAACACGCCGGGCGCAGTGGTGCGGCACCAGCCATCGACGAACACCCCATCATCGCAGGCGATGCCGGCTTGCGCGGCCAGCTCGTCGTTGGCCTGTACGCCAATGCCGACCACCACCAAACCGGCCGGCACCCGCTGACCGTCGTCCAGCACGGCCTCTTTCGCGCCATCGTCGAGCGCGGCAACTGTGCGGCCGAGATGGATCGCTATGCCCTGGCTACGGTGGTATTCAAGGAGGATGTCGGCCATGGCGGCGGGCACGCTGCGGCCCATCAGCCGTGGCCCCATCTCGACCACAGTCGACTGTCGGCCGAGTTCGGCGGCGCTCGCCGCCAGTTCTAGCCCGATCGGACCGCCGCCGATCACCAGCAGGCTGGCGACGGATTTCAGCGCCTCCCGGATTGCACGGGCATCGTCTAGCGTGCGCAGCGTAAGCACGCGCGGCAAAGTATCCAGTTGCGCCAGCCGGCGCGGCCGAGTGCCAGTGGCTAGCACCAGCCGGTCCCAAGGCAGGGTGCTGCCGTCATCTAGGCACAACTCCTGCCGCCGCGGGTCGATAGCCAGCGCCTTACGCTGGCGCTGCAGCTTCACATTGGGTGGAAGTTCCGGCGCCAGCCAGACCTGCGACTCGTCGCCGTCCAGCTGAAATTGCTTGGACAGCGGCGGCCGGTCATACGGCGGCCAGGGTTCGTCACCCACCAGCGTTACCTCGCCCGCATAGCCCTGCTGCGCCAGCGCGCAGGCCACAGTAAAACCCGCCAATCCGGCGCCGACGATTACTACGCTTTGTCGTTCTGCATTCACGAGCTTGCTCATGCGGTCTGGTAGACGGCAAACACCTTGTTGGAGTTAAAGACGTTGGTTTCGATGAAATTACTCCAGTCGAGCTTTGCCCCCAGTTCCTCCATCGCACCCAACATCGGGCACCAGTTCAGCAGTTCCTGCTGGCCCGCGGCCTCGAAATCCTCAGTTCGGGCGCTGCGCCAGCTGACGTAATCGCCTTCTACCAGCGCGCGGTAAAGGTTGCGGTCGGCTGGGGTGTCCGGGCGCAGGCGCCATGTACTGTCGCACAGGAACGCGTGCGACCAGCTTGAAGAGGCCACCACGGCCACGCGCCAAGGCGAATCTCGCAGAATGCGCGCAGTGGCGGCACCCATATCCATGCATCGTTTCGGCGACGGTCCGGGTGGGTCCGGTTCGAGCGACTTACCGAAATCGGTCATGAAGCCGCGCGCCGAGATCACTTTGCGACCGTAGCAGTTAATCGGAACGGCAATGGTGGGATAGTCCCAGCCCGCCCGGTCGTAGTCCAGGTACAGGATGGCGTTGGTGAAAGCGTGGGCCAGGCTTTCATGATGCAGCGGCTTGTAGGCGTAGGCCATGTCGAAGTTAGCTTCGATCAGGCCGCTCACCAAGTGCTTAGCGACGTCGCGCCGACCCCGCAGGCGGTAGTGCTTGTCCGAGCCCTCGCCCCAAGCATTGGGCTTGCCGCTCATCATGGAGGATCCCATGGCGTGCCGCCACGGGTAGAGGTCTATATCGTCGTAGGCGCAGACGGTGAAAGGCGGGATCACGTCTTCCTTGAAGTTCTCGTACTGGTCGTCGCCCCAGATCAACACTACGTCGGGGTTGAAGTCGTCAAGCGCCTTGCGCACCTTGCGAAACTGCTCCACCAGTGCTGCGCGATGGGCTGCCGCCGCGGCCACGCCCTGGTCTTTGCCCCACTCGGCCTGCGCGGCCGTCGGCCAGTTTTCGGGCAACTTCACGTCGGCCGGAATGCCGGGGTCGGCCAGCGTCATGCGCAGGATAGCCGCCATCGCCGGGTCCGGGGAGGAGAGGGGAGGATAATGAGATAGGCCCAGTCCGAGAATTTCTGCCATTGATGTTTCCAAGCGTTGTTGGTTAGTACTATGGCGGCACTAGGGTCAGGCCGCGCGGGATTTCTTCTCGCTCTTGTCTGCGGCACGTCCGCGTTCCTGCTCGTCTTTGATGGAGACGAGCAGTTCCCTGAGCAAACTTACCAGCTGGATTCGCTTCTCACGCGAAAGCCCGTACATCAGCCGCTCCAGCCGCCGCCAGTGGTTTGGCAGATGCACAGCCAGGAATTCTTTCCCCGCCGGCGTCAGCACGGCCAGCACCGAGCGCTGATCGACCGCGTTGAGTTCGCGTTTTACTAGACCGCGTTCAATCAAGCTGTTGATGTTGCCTGACAGGTTTGTCGGCTTTACCACAAGCATGCCCGCCAGAGCGCCCATGGTAGTGGACTGCCCAGTGCGCTGCAGCACAGTGAGGATGTTGAATTGCAGCGGCGACAGGCCGATGCCAGCTACTTCTTCGGCCTGGTCGCGGTCAAGTACCGCAAATGCACGGTACAGCCCTAACAGCACCCAGAGGGCCGTACCGTCCAGCGCCTTGTCAAGGGCAGCAGCCACCATAACCTGATCGCTCAGATGGGGCAACGGCGCATCCTCAGGAGTGGCAGTCGCGACCTCTGCTTCATCAAATTGTGTCGATTGATTAGTTTTCTTCACAGTATTTCAATTTATGAATAGTAAAGATTATGGAGCAAAAAAAGCGAGTGGGGTAAGCACTTTTCTTAAAATTTTCTGTAAATTCAGGGGTAAACCCGCTGTCGTAAAAAGAAGCATGTCACAATAATACTCCAATAAATGAAGTAGTTTTAAGTTTAACCCTTAAATCTCGGAGACAAAATTATGCAACGACGTCAGGTTTTTGGACAGCTGGCAGCGGCTGCGATTGGTGTAACCGTCATAACGGTGCGCGCGCAGAATTTTCCCGATAAGCCGCTCCGGATCATCGTTCCCTACGCAGCGGGCGGTTCACCCGATGCGGTGGCCCGGATCCTGGCCCAGCAATTAGGCACGGTAATGGGCCAGCCGGTGTTGGTGGAAAATCTTCCCGGTTCCAGTGGCATAGCTGCTATCGAAATCGTACGCAATGGCGCTGCCGATGGCTACACGCTGCTTATGGCCGATGCCGCCCACTGGGCGGTCAACCGCGTAATGAAGACCAAGCTGCCGCACAACTTTCAGAAAGACATGGCGCCGGTATCGATTGCCTCATTCTCGGCGCTTTACCTTGCCGTGCACTATACATTCCCAGCTTCGAACTTGCGCGAGTTGGTAGCTGCGGTCAAGGCCAAACCTGGCACCTACACATATGGCTCCTCCGGCGTTGGCAGCTTGCACCACCTGACCATGGAAGCGTTCAAGCAAGGACTCGGACTGGACATTCTGCACGTGCCATACAAAGGTACCGGGCAGTCTGTGCCCGCGCTTGTGGGTGGTCAGGTGCACATGGCTATGGCTGCCTACAACTCCATCGGGGGCTTTGCCAAGGAGGGCCGGGTCAAGATCATCGCGGGAAACACGCGTGAGCGCATGGCCATGCTGGCGCAGTTTCCGCCGATGGGCGATGCTGGTTTGAAGGACTTCCACTTTCCCGGTGAGAACGCGCTGTTCGTGCCCTCAGGTAGCCCAAAGCCAGTGATCGACAAGCTGGCTGCTGTGGTGGCGAAGGTGCTGGCGATGCCGGATATCGTCACCAAGCTCAACGCCGCTGGCGTCGAGCCCCCCCGGCAGCCGGGCCCTGCGGCCCTGGCCGAAACCATCCAGCGCGACATCCCGCGCTACGAGTCCGTGGTCCGCAACGCCGGGATCCAGCCGGAATGACGCCCATCTTTCCAGTCAACGCATAATTTTCTGAAAGCTCCAGATGCAACAGATCGCAAATTCAGCAAGCGCCAACACTTTGACGAATGAGTATTTGAAATCGCTCGTCCAGGACGGCCGGGTCCATTCGCGCGCCTACACTGACCAGGCGATCTTCGACCTAGAGATTGACCGGATCTTCCATCGGTCCTGGGTCTACATCGGCCACGAGAGCGAAGTGCGCAAACCGGGTGACTACCAAGCCCGCCCGATGGGTCGCACGCCCGTTATCCTGGTGCGCGGCAAGGACAACAAGGTGCGGGTGCTGGTCAACCGCTGCCGCCACCGTGGCGCGCAGGTGGTTGAGACCGACTCCGGCAACACCAGGATGTTCCGTTGCTGGTACCACGGCTGGACCTACGAACTGACCGGCGCCCTGGCGGAAGTCACCGCAAGGGCTGGCTACGGTCCCGACTTCAAGATGGAAAATATGGGACTGGTCGAGGTGCCACGGGTGGCATCCCATCGCGGCTTCGTTTTCGCTAGCATTGAGCCAGAAGGCGAATCGCTGGCCGAGTTCCTGGGGGGTGCCGCTGCACAATTCGACATGCTGGTGGATGCATCGCCGACCGGCGAGATTTTCCTCGACGCTGGTGCCAACAAGACCGAGTATCTGGGCAACTGGAAGCTGGTCGGCATGGACGGCTACCACCCCAACTTCGTCCACGCTTCGGTGGTTGCGGGCTGGGCCCGTAACTCCGAATCCGGCATTGGCGCAATGCACCGCGAAGACCCTTTTAGTGATGAAGCGTTGACGCTCACCCGCGACTACGGCCACGGCCATGCCATGCTGGACTTCCGGGCACAGCGCCTCAAAAGCTACAAGAAGCATGCCGAATTTCTGTCTAGGGTACCGGGCGGTGTGAAGTACGTTGAGGATATGCACAAGGCCTATGGGCAGGAGCGTGCCGAGCTGCTGCTCAGCCTTTCAGGCGACCCACACCTGGGCGTCTTCCCCAACCTCCAATTGATCGGTAACCAGGTGCGGATCATCACCCCGATAGCCCCTGGCATGACACAAGTAACAATGTCGATGGTGCGCTTGGGCGGCGTGAGCGATGAGATCAACACCATGCGAGTGCGCCAGCACGAGTCGTTCTACGGCCCGGCAGGTTCCGGGTCGCCCGACGACGCCGAAATCTTTGAGCGCGTGCAGCGCGGCATGGTGGCCGAGGTTAATCCCTGGATTGAAATTTCGCGCGGCATGCATCGCGAGTTTGTCGACACGGATGGCAGCGTGGTAGGTCGCATCACCGACGAAGTGCCGCAGCGTGGCCAGATGAAGTACTGGCTGCAACTGATGACGCAAGCCGCCTGATTTCTGGAGACACCCATATGAACAATCAAACACTGGCCCAGTGGGCCGCCATGCGTGAAGTGGAACTGTTCTTGTTCCATGAGGCCCGGCTCGCGGACGAACACCAGTATAAGGAGTGGTTCGCGCTGTGGACCGAGGAGCTTCTTTACTGGGTGCCCTGCAATAGTGACGAGCAGGCCATCGGTCGCAAGATCGCCTTAATCAACGATAACCGGCCTGAGCTCGACGAGCGCCTATTTCGCCTTGGAACCAAGTTCGCCCACGCGCAGAACCCGAGGTCGCGTCTAAGTCGGGTGATTGGCAACCTCGTGCTCGAGGAGTGGGATGCAGATCGCGGTGGCCGCGTGACCTCGCGCTTCAACCTGACCGAGGTACGCGCGGGCCGCCAGTTGACGTTCGCCGGCCGCCAGACGCACTTGCTGGAGCGTAAGGATGGCGTACTTCGCATGCGTGAGAAGCACGTCTACCTGACCAACCACGACATCCCGATGCCGAACTTGACTTTCATCATTTAACCCACTTTAACGAGAACCGCATGTCTAATACCAATCCTGAAATCGACCGCTCCGTCATCGCCGCCGGTCTAAAGACCAACTACCTAGAAGCCGGGGAAGGCGAGCCGGTGATCTTGATCCACGGCTCCGGCCCCGGCGTGACGGCTTATGCCAATTGGCGCCTGTCGATTCCGGTGCTAGCCGAGAAGTACCGCGTATTGGCGCCCGATATAGCTGGATTCGGGTACACAGAGCGCAAATCCGACACCCCCTACAACCTTGACTTCTGGGTCCGCCACCTGATCGAGTGGATGGATGCGGTCGGTGTAAAAAAGGCCCGCTTTGTCGGCAACTCGTTCGGCGGCGCGCTGACGCTGGCGCTGACCGCGCGCCATCCGGAACGGGTGGACCGCTTCGTATTGATGGGTGCCGCCGGCGTCGACTTCGAGGTAACGCCGGGACTGGAAGCCGTTTGGGGCTACGAGCCTTCGGTTGAAAACATGCGCAAGATTGCTATGACCTTCGCCTATGACACCAGCATCATCACTGACGACCTGGTCAGGTCGCGCTACGAAGCCAGCATCCGCCCCGGCTTTCATGAGACCTACTCGCAGATGTTCGCTGCACCCCGCCAGCGTCACGCGAAGGCCTTAGCGACGCCCGAAGCCGACATCCGCAAGATAACCCAACGTGCTCTGGTGGTCCATGGCCGAGACGACCAGGTCGTGCCTCTGTCTAACAGTCTGAAGCTGCATTCGCTGCTGAAGCACTCCGATCTCCACGTGTTCGGGGAGTGCGGCCACTGGACCCAGATTGAGCGTAAAGACCAGTTCCTGTCATTGGTGATGAATTTCTTCGCGTCGTGAACAGTCTCGCAAAGAAGCGCCAGCCATGAGCCAGCTACCCGTGATCGGAATGATGATCGGCGATCCCGCCGGCGTAGGCCCGGAGGTCTGCGTGCGGACAGCGGCCGCACCCAAACTAACTGGCGTGTGCCAGACCGTCCTTATCGGCGACCTCGGCGTAGTACGGCGCGCCGCCGTCGTCTGCGGCCTGAATCTGCGTTTTGAGCCTGTCTCCGATCCTTCCCAGCAGCTTCCCGCCGGCGTGATTGGAGTGGTCGACTCGGGCGGCTTTGATGTGGAGCGCTGCGAAATCGGCAAGGCTTCGGCGGACTCCGGGAACGCGGTGCTGCAGTGGATGGCACGTGGCGAGGAACTGGGCCGCACCGGCCGCCTCCAGGGGTTGGTGATGGGGCCGGTAGAAACCGCTTCGCTCAAGGCCACCGGCAAGATCAAGGATATTGATGAGCTGCAGCCGACCGGTACCTTTATGTTGCGCATGAGCGGTAAGCTGCGGGTCGTGCCGCTTACGGAACATGTGCCTTTGAATGACGCCATCGCCATGGCAACGCCAGAGCGCATCTTCCAGGTGATAGAGATGGCCAACGCGAGCTTGCGCGCTTGGGGTTTCGATACGCCGCGAATCGCCGTGGCCGGCATTAACCCGCACGCCATGTTCCCGCAGGATCAGGAGCGCATTGGCCCGGCTGTGGAGAAGGCGCGTGCTCGCGGGATCGCCGCACAGGGGCCGCTAGTGCCCGACGCGGTGTTTCGTCAGTGCATGCAAGGCCAGTGGGATGTGGTAGTAACCATGTTCCACGACCAGGGTCAGATCGCAGTCAAGACCGTTGGGTTCGAAGGCGCCTGCACCGTTTACATAGGCTTGCCTTTCGTGATGCTGAACGTACCGCACGGCACGGCGTACGACATCGCTGGCCGCGGCGTGGCGCAGCACGCTAGCATGCTGTCGGCCGTCCGCACGGCGGCTTTGCTGGCCTCCGGCCAGCCGCTTGCGGCGTGAGCCACGCGCAACAGGGAACAAAGATGGTCCAGAAAAAAGTAGCTTTGGTGACCGGCGGTAGCGCTGGCCTAGGCGAGGAGATCGCACTGGGCCTGCAGCGCGACGGCTTCGAGGTAGTCGTTTGCGGCCGGCGCCAGGACAAGCTGGACGCGATGGAAGCACGTGGCATGGACGCGGTCCGCTGCGATGTTGCCGACGCGACGGACGTGCAGCGATTGAAGCAGGCGGTGGCCGAACGCCACGGCCGCCTGGATGTACTTGTACATTGCGCTGGTATCGCCTTGCAGCGCAGCAAGTTCGTCGAGGCCGACATGGCCCAAGTGGAGGGAATGGTGCGCATCAACTTCCTGGGCACTCTATACGTGGCGCAGGCCTTCCTGCCTCTCCTGTACGCCACCAAAGGCAGCCTGCTCACCTTCAGCAGTACCTTGGCGCAGCGTCCGCGCGCCGGCTCGACCGCCTATACGGCCACCAAGGGGGCGGTGGAAGCCTTCAGCCGCTCGCTTGCCATTGAGGCGGCGGAGCACGGCGCACGGGTGAACTGCATCGCCCCCGGCCTGGTGCGCAGTGACATCTACCTAGCGGCCGGGATGTCAAGCGAGGACTACGCCAAGCTTCTACAGGCACGTGCCTCCGAGATTCCTCTAAAACGAGTGGGGGAGCCAGAGGACATTTGCGGACTGGTGTCCTATCTTGCCTCTGACAAATCGAGTTGGATCACCGGCCAGTGCTTCGCCGTCGACGGCGGGGCGATGCTGCGTTGAACGCAGGTAGAACCCAAACCCGTGAGCCTGAACCCTGCTTTGTCTCACGATGTTCTGTGCGGAGTCACGCTAGCTTTCGTAGCAATGGCCATCTACGGCGCCTGCATGGTAACGGTTGCCGCTGCGGCTAAGGGCATGAGCAGCGGGCCGGGGTCTTTGCTGGCCGCCGCCGCCGGGGTGCCCGTCGGGATCATCATTGTGCTGATGCACTGGGCGGGGGGTCAGGGGGTTAGCGTGCCGACCGTTTCGTCCGTCGTTGCCTTCGCCCTGGCCGGCATCTGTTCGACTTATCTTGGCCGCTGGCTGGTCTTCAAGTCGATCGAGCGGCTAGGTCCGAGCGGGTCAGCCGGCTTGCAAAGCATCAGCCCGCTGATCACCGCGGCGTTCGGTTGGATCTTTTTGGGCGAAGTGATCGGCACCGTCGGATTCGTCGGCATCGCCTTGGGCATCGCGGGGCTGTTGGCCATGAGCATAGGCATCGACCGTTCCCAGCGCAAGACGGTACTGCCGGCCTTGGCGATACGGGCAGGCACACGGCGCGGCTTCATTTCCGCGACCCTGCTGATCGGCGTGGGTTCGGCGGCCGCATATTCGTTAAGTCATGTGTTCCGGGCTTCCGGCGTGCGCCAGTGGAACGAGGCCTTGCTTGGCGCCCTCATAGGCGCCGTTGCAGGCCTGCTGGTACTGGCGCTGGCCAATCACAGGCTGATGCCGGAATACGTGCGACAGGTGCGGGCCAACCCCAGGACAGCCCGCGTTTATCTCGGAGTCGGTGGCTTTCAGTTCCTCGCTCAGGCGCTGGTAATTGCGTCCATGAAATACATTCCGGCCAGCATGGCCGCACTGATTTCGATGTGCACGCCGCTGGTAGTGTTGCCGGTCAGCTACTTTGCCTTGCGCAATGACGAGCGTTTGAGTTGGGTCACAGTGCTCGGCATTGCTATCACCCTGGCCGGCATCACGCTGGTAGTCCTGTATGGCGCACCCGCGCCTTAGTTTTAATGAACCCCTAAAGGAGACACACATGAATCGTCGAAGTTTTAACACTACTGCGGTGGCGACTTACGCTGCAGGCCTTCTGCCTGCCTTCGCGTGGGCGCAAGCACCTTACCCGAGCAAGCCGGTCAAGTTCATCGTGCCATACGCGGCCGGCGGCCAGCCGGATGTCGTCGCCCGAATTCTGACGGTCCGCCTGGGCGAGCGGCTAGGCCAGCCCGTGGTCGTGGACAACCGGCCCGGTGCCGCTGGCGCGTCCGCCTACAACGGACTGTTGCAAAGCACGCCCGCTGATGGCCACGCATTCATCCTGTCCGACGGCGCCCTCCTGTCAATCAGCCCGCACATCAACAAAGCGACCAACTACAAGCTGGGGAGGGACTTGCTGCCGGTCGCCCTGGTCGGCCGCTCGTCGCTGTATTTGGTCGCCCACCCTAAGACTGGAGTCAACACGCTGCAGGACTTCGTGGCGGCGGTGCGCAAGAAGCCCGGCGAATACACCTATGGATCCTCTGGCATCGGCAGCAATCATCACCTCACGATGGAAGCTTTGAAGGCCGCTCTCAACCTCGACATCCGGCACGTGCCCTACCGCGGCTCGGGGCAGTCGACGCCGGCTCTGGTCAGTGGTCAGGTGGACTTCTCGATTGCCGCCATGCCGTCGATCGCCGGCTTCGTCCAGAACGGCCAACTTAAGGTACTGGCTTCGAATGCGGCCACCCGTTCGGCGCTGACTCCGGAGGTACCACTGATCGCCGAAGTGGTGCCGGGTTTTGACTTCGCCACAATCCTGACCGTGCTTGCCGCCCCCGGCACGCCAGCGATCGCCATCGACCGCGTCAGCCGTGAGCTAGCCGAAGTGGTGAAGCTGCCGGATGTGGCGAAGAGTCTGCAGGGCGCAGCGGTGGAACCGATCGGCGGCGGCCCCGCCGAGCTTGGCAAGGCACTGGCGCGCGAGATCGAGGTGATGGCGCGTGCCGCCCAAGCGGCGCAGTTGAAGGCGGAGTAGGCCCACTGCTCTTGCTCAGGAACTCGCGGCTTGCCACTATTGGATCGGAGGTTGTTGTGTCCCGCGAATTCGCATAGATCAGCAAAAAACGTCTTTTGACGCATGGCTGCCAATGCACGTGCACCACATCCTCTTCCGTAGTTTGCGGAAAAAAATTTACGTCGGCGGTCGCGGGTTTAAGTCCAATCCGCCGCAAAAGTTCCCTTATGAAACAGATGACTTGTAGGGAAGTCCCTAGAAAATCTCTGGGCTTTTTTATCCCATTTTGAAACTGCACGGTCCCCAAATTGCTAACCCTTGACATCTTTAACGTCCCCGTATTGTCCCCGCGATCTTGATAGGCGTAATTGCCTGATGGTTCTGAAACGTCAGAAGTCAACATTAAGGACGCACGCGCGAAGTTTGTTTATGCGGCCGCCATGCCATCCGTGTCGCCCCAACACGCGGCCCTACTGCTCCTGTCCGTCGCCATGGGAAGCACGAACTGTTTTCACATTGATTGAAAGTTCAAGATTGAATGATTGTGAATTCTTCACTAGTATGGGTCACGGTAGAAGGATAACTTTAGGAGACAAATATGAAATTCAATCGGCGTTTAATTTGCAAGCAGGTAGCTTGTGCTACCTTGGGGGTGATGGGTGCTTCGGTGCCTATGGCATGGGCGCAGGACTACCCGAACAAGCCGCTGCGTATCGTTGTCCCGTTCCCGCCGGGGGGGCTCCAATGATGTAATCGGGCGGGTGTTGGGACAAAAAATTAGCGAAGCCATGGGCCAGCCCGTGTTGGTGGACAACAAGGCGGGGGCAGCGGGCAATATCGGTACCGACTTCGTTGCCAAAGCTCCGGCAGACGGTTACACCATGCTTGTGGCTTCTAACACAGGTCTGGCTATCAACCCGGTGCTGTACCCCAAGCTGCCCTTTGATGCTATCAAGGACTTTGAGCCCATTACCTTGCTGGGCGGTTTGCCTATCGTGCTGGTAATCAATGCCTACGTGAAAGCGTCCTCAGTGACAGAACTGATTGCGCTTGCCAAAAAAGACCCGAACAAAATCACCTACGCATCAGCAGGCGCGGGAACACCGCAGCACATGTCCGCCGAGTTATTCAAATCAATGACAGGGACGAAGATTACCCAGGTGCCTTACAAGGGCTCAGGGCCAGCGCTCATCGATGTGATTGCAGGAACTGTGGACATCATGTTTTGCCCTATCAATTCGGCTTTGCCGCATATTCGTAGTGGAAAACTGCGCGCACTGGGCGTAGCCACAGCTAAAAAAGTCACGCTCTTGCCGGAGGTACCAACAGTCGCTGAAACCGTACCCGGCTACGTGAGTGACATCTGGATTGGCATGATGGCTCCCGCCAAGACGCCAGCGCCGGTGATTGCGAAGCTGAACACGGAACTACGCAAGGCCTTAAGTCTGCCAGATGTGAAAGACAAGCTCGCAGAACAGGGCATCGAGGCAACTTCCAGTACGCCTGCTGAATTGGCCAATCTGATTGCAGCTGACCAGAAGCGCTGGGCTGTCGTTATCAAAGGTGCCGGTATCCAGCCTGAATGACCTCACACTTTGCCTGAATTGCTACCGCTGTCCCTTACGCTTCATGAAATCAAATGACCGCGTTTCATGCATCGCAGATGCCTGCATCATCACTGGTACGCAGCGACGTACTTTTGCTTTCTAATGACAACGCTACCGTATGGGGCAGCGATGCCATTGCCGACATGCTCCGCGCGATGGATATCCCCTATGTCCCTCTCAACCCCGGGGCGAGCTTTCGCGGCTTGCACGACAGCCTGGTGAATTACCTCGGCAACGAAAAGCCACAGATGGTCGTAGTGCTCCATGAAGACTTGTGGCGGTGACTTGAAGGGAATTTGGATTCCCAATATCGGTCATTGGCAAATACCCGCTTCTGGCCCGATTGAGCCATTCATGCCTAGCTGGTTGCCCCAACTAGCATACGCACTTAGACCGAATCGTCAGGTAGGCGCTCCATTAGATCTTGCACTTCGCAACTGAAGTACTCGCATAACCGGTCAATTGTGTCTGTACCAGCTCCGTATCCCTTTAAGTTCAGGATTTTTGATAGCGTCATTCGGTTCAAACCGGTAGCTATCGCGATCTCGTTGATGGTCACCCGCCGTCCTTCAGCGAACTGCTTCTTCTCCATCATTTCACCAAGCTTAAATCTGATCATGTGAGTAAAAGTAGACAAAAGATAAAAATATTTATCAAATGACTTGAATAAATTGCTTTTATGCGTATCATAGGTATCAAGTGATAAATATTTATATCGCTTGCAACCTAGATTGTAAAGGAGCTATTCATGATGAGTCAGACCTATCTCACTACCGATGAACTGTCCTCGCGGATTAAATATGACGTGCGCACAATTCGCGAACGTCTTAAGGACAGCGTCCTCATTGAGGGAGTGCACTACCTACGCCCCTTTGGCGGTCGAAAGATATTGTTCGTTTGGGAGGCAATTGAGCGCGACATGAAAACCGTTTCATGTCAGCAGCCCGTCGGCTTTAGCGCTATTCCGATGGCAAATGGAGCAATCCTCCATGGCTAAAGTGACCGTGCGAAAAGAAACTGGTAAGTTGGTAATCGACTTCACTTATAGGGGCGTGCGTTGTCGCGAGCAAACCGCTTTGCCTGACTCACAGCAAAACCAGAAACGGGTGCAGGGGGTAATCGAAAAGATCAAGAAAGCCCAGCAAGAAGGAACATTCACATATCGAGATTTCTTCCCCGCTAGCGCGCTAGCCGACCGTTTTGATCCAGTTGCCGTCTCGGCGGCTCAAGTATCCAAAGAAACGGCCGACGCCGATGAAAAAAACACCACGCTGTTTCAGGCCTTTGCCAACCAATGGGTAGACGAACACAGCATCGAATGGCGGCGCAGCCACATTCGCTCGTTGCTGTCGACCCTGAACAGCCGCCTCATTCCCCAGTTCAGCACAAAGCCAGTCGGCCAAATCTCCAAAGCTGACATCCTCGCCTTTCGCGCCACCCTCGCCAAAGTCAAAGGTCGCGGAGACAAAGAAGGCCTGTCACCCAAGCGCATCAACGAAATCGTTGGACTGCTGGGCCAGATCCTGGACGAAGCCGCTGATCGATTTGAATTCACGTCACCGACCACCAACATCAAACGTCTGCGTTTGCGTAAAACCGATGTCGACCCCTTCAGCCTAACCGATGTTCAGCGCATCCTGGCGACAGTGCGTGCCGATTACAAACAGTACTTTGTCACCCGGTTCTTTACAGGGATGCGGACCGGGGAAGTCCATGGGTTGAAATGGAAGTACGTCGATTTCGATCTGCGGGTCATTCGGGTGCGGGAAACCTTTGTCCTGGGTGAAGACGAGTACACCAAGACGGACGGCAGTCAGCGCGACATCCAGATGAGCCAGCCGGTGTTCGATGCCTTGCAGGAACACTTCAAGGTGACGGGCAAAGCTTCACAGTACGTGTTCTGCAACATGGCCGGCGAGCCGCTGGACAACAAGAACTTCTCAGACCGCATCTGGTATCCGCTGCTTCGCCACCTGGGTCTGCAAAAGCGTCGCCCGTACCAGATGCGCCATACCGCAGCGACTCTGTGGCTCGCATCTGGCGAAGCGCCAGAGTGGATTGCCCGCCAGTTGGGCCACACCAGTACCGAAATGTTGTTCCGGGTCTACAGCCGCTACGTGCCAAACCTCACCCGACAAGATGGCTCAGCGATGGAGCGGCTCCTGGCCAGCCGTCTGTCGACGGGCTCGCTGGTGGCAATCGAAGCAAGCCACGACGGAAAGGGGCAGGGCGATCAGGCTACCAAGCCCGGCGGCATTGCCTACATCCCCGCATCTGAAGTTCCACCCCAGCCGATTCCCAAGCCACGTGGCGTGTATGGCATGCGCCAGAACACGACGAGCAGCGCTGCTGAACGTGCACCGGACGCGATCAACAAAGATGACTACGGCGGCAGCGAGCCGCAACCACCGCCCAGGTGGCGGGGCGGTGCAGGCCACCGCACCAGTTCCCTGATGCGCCCGACCTAAAACCCGCCCCACTTCAAAGCCTTCCACCCAAGCGCCCCGCAAAACAACTTGCAGCGGCGGCAGGCGGAGCTTTGCCTAAATCTTTTATTGCTTCAAATTTTTACCAAGGATCTCAACGTGACCCAAGCTAAACGTCCATCGCTGCGCAAGAACAAATCGTCCAAGGCTAAGCCAGAGCCCCAATCTTTGGCGTCAGCCGCCACCCGTGTTCACGACCTTTCCGGCATCGTTTGCATCGGGCTAAGTGCAGAGCTGCACACCATCTTCGACAAAGAGACCATCAGAAACGCGATCTTCGAACTCGAGTCAGCGCCGCTGACCATCATCATCCGCAGCCCGGATGACATCGCCTATCTCGACCTGCGGGTCGTGACGCGCGACCTGGGTGACCCGCTCAGTCAGATTTCCCAACTACCCCGTCTGCCGACTCGCCAGCCACGCGGCAAGGCGTGAGGCCTGAGCTCGATTGGCTGTGACTTCCTCTCACCGTCTTTATGGCTCCTTTCTTCGACTTATTTGACTTTCAGAAAGCACATCATGGCAAAACTTCCCCCTAAAAAGATAACCCAGTCCACCGACATTAGACTCGCGCAAAACCTTCTGCCATCTGCCAAAGTTGGCGGCTTTGCTGGCAATGTCCAACACGCCGAATGGATCGAACTACTCGATCCTTGCCAACCGTATTACGGCAACCGGTGCGTTGAAGGCATGTACCGAATGCTGTTTGACAACCCCAGCCTGTACCAGGCGTACTACGCCCCGCGGCAGATGCCGGGTGTTACGCCGGCAGCCGCTACTCCGGACCCTGGGTCGGTTTGCACAACGCTCCTGATGGTCAAACCCATGCAGATGGTCCTGCGCTCGGCATACCAGGCCGCGCATTCGGGTCTGGTCAAACCACATGAGCGGCCACTGGTTCACCTGGCCGCCATCGTCTCGCCCTGCGGCCTGCTCATGGCGACCCACGATGCAGACGACGAGCAGACACCCGCGACAGCTTCATGGGACAAGATCGCCTTCCTGCGCATGTACATGCTGTCAAAGCCGCTGATCAAGATCAAGGCCTTCAACGTGGAGATGGGCAATACCCTGTCTGCGGTTCTAGGCCAGACATATGAGCAGGAGGATGTGGACTTCGACCAGGTGACCCGGCTGGCGACGGCAGTGCGACTGTCGGACACCAAGCTGGCGAGCCATTGGGTGGGCCAGATCACCACGACCCCGTGGAGCGCCGTATGACAAACCTGCAAGATGGCTACCTACGCGGCTCATGTCACGCCCGGTGCTTCATCTCCAGTCACGTCACTGGTGGCACTGATCCGCTTTGCCACCGATGAGCCAAACGACCTGGAGCTGGTGTTCAACCATCCGGACCGCCTTCAAAAGGTACCCGCGGGTGCGGATGTCTATCGCCGCTGGACGCAATTTAGAAAGGCACTGATCACATGAGCGCAGAATTATTTGTTCCGATATTGCCGCCAGAGATCCTGCATATCCGTTTGGATCTGGAGCCACCCAAAGGACGCGAAAAACTGGTAACTGACCAGCAAAAAGACGAGGCGTTCGATACCGTGGCTGCCTGGTGCGACGAGGAGCAGCTCTTTATTGGCGGCTCCTTGACCAACGCGGTGGTGTACGGGCCCCTCAAGCCCATCTCGCCGCGGCAGATGAAGCAACTGAGGCAGTTGATCCTGTCTCAGCTAGGCATCGCAGGCTGCCAAATGAAACTGCGACTCTTGTCATACCTGCAGTCATCGCCGGAGAAGGCTGCCTGTCTTGAGGCCTTCAGTCAGGCCCAGCGGTTTCTGGCAGAAAAGTTGGCCGAATGTGCGGATGCGCTGGCCAGCCTGGCCCCACCTGCCCCTAGAAACTGGCGGGCGTCGGTCGCTCGGGCTGGTGCCATGCTGATACTTCACCACGTGCCCCTGCAAATCTCGCTTTCACTGATCCGGCTCAATTCAGACCGGCATGAAAAAACGAATCCAGAGTTTGCAAAATTCGACAAGAAGATCGTTGCGCTGACTGACCTCAAAGCCTTGATCCCGGACTGGCTGGACCTTCATTGGAGCAAGGTACCGCAGCATCCCGAGTCCAAGCTGTCGATTGGACGCTGGCAAGCGCAGAGTCATGGCTGGCAGATATGGGTATCGGGTGTGCCCGCAGCGCAGTTGACCCATCGGGAGGTGATGCTGAGGTGGATGGGGGCGGTGGGGGTGTCTTGAAACGCGCCCGGCCATCAATCCTTGATCACCCGTCCTGGATCAGTGCTAACGCCGTCCACCTGACACCCGACCCCGTGAAATGGGCTGGGCCGAGCGCACCTTGGCCACCGGCTTGAGGGGTGTGGCGGGCGGCAACAGGAGCGCGACGATGTCCACCCCCAGACCATCGGCCAGGGTATGCAGCACGGTCAGGGTGGGATTGGCCAAGCCAGACTCGATCCGGCTCATGTACGTGCGGAACAACCCGCAACGCTCGGCCAGCTCTTCCTGTGTGAGGGAGAACTCGGAGCGCAGCTGCTTGATGCGAAGGCCTAGCGCTTTACGGGGGTCAATGAGGGTGGTAACCACCCCATGACTATCTAGTTTGTATACTCATTCATACACACACGGATTCGTACATTTTTAACTTTAATACTAAAGGACGGCAAGATGGAACAAACAGCTCAAGAAATGAAAATGTGCAGCAAACCGCTCGCGCGGTCAGCAGGCTTTGGCTATGACGGGCGCATCTCGGCCTCGATCTTTTCCTTGCTGATGGCGATACCTCAGACGGTGGGGCGCCTTTATCCGAAGGGGCGGGAGCTGGCAAATTCAATAGCCAGGGTGTGTTCGATTGCATGCGTGGTTTCTCTGACTGCCTGTGCCCAACAACAATTTGATCAGTTCAACAAAGACATGGCCAACTTGAACGCAGCTCTGGCGGGCGGAACCGCTTCAACCGTTCGTACCTCAAGCGCGCCAGTCGCTTTGGCGCAGAATTCAGACACCGGTAAAGGCGCCTCCACGCAATTGGTTATACCGACGGACAAAACTACAGCCGCTGCGCTGGACGGAGCACTGCCGACCATCAAAAAGGTCATTGCCCTTCACCAATGCATGACAGACCCATCGGGGGCACGTCTGTTCGCGCCCTATGCAGTAGCCGGTGGAGAAAACAATGTCTTCTCTTATGGGTTTTACCGTTACGCGCCGATTTACGCGGCGAAATACCACGACAAAAGCAAATGCGTCAGCGTTCGCGCCATTGATCAGGTTTCATTGCTGGCGTTAAACAGCCTTCAAATCAGGGTGGTGTACTTGGCTGAAGACAGTGGTGAGGCCAGCAACTTTCAGATGCAGTTCATGAAGGCGAGCGATGCCTCATGGAGGGTATCGCGTATTAGTCCGCTGGAGTGATCCCCGCCAATCCTTGGAGGTCTAAGCAATGAGAGCAATCTTCAAAGAGTCTGTAGGCTTCGTCATCGGCTACTTGATTCTCATGGCGCCGACCTATTTTTTGCCCTACCTCGGATCCAACTCCGCCATCGTTGGCGCCGTTGGTGTAGCGGTCGGGCGCGGATTCACACCGCAGTTCTGGCTGCATTTGTGGTGCCTCATCATGCTGGTCTTGGTAACCAGCATTCGCGCGAAAAATGTCGGCAAAGGCTGGATCACTATTTTTCCTGGACTTGCCGTATTTTTTGATCTGGTGCCTGTACTGAACTTGATACCGTTGGTGCCCACCGTTCTGCATCTGTTTGCACTGGTCCTTGGGGCAAAAGGTGGCGTGCCTTCGGCAGCGATAGTGGCTACCGACGATGCAAATGCTAAAGACTCAAAAGCCTTCAGATGGGAGCCATGGGCAGCGGGTTTAATGACACTGAGCGCAATCAGCGGATCGTTCATGTTTATGAGTGGGATGAAAAGTTCGGGTAAGCAGACCCAATCGATGACTGCCACAGCACCCGCCGCTCCAAAACCCGGGTCAGTCAATGCAACTGGTTACGGCGCCACCACGGCACCGGCGCGTCCCGCAGCGTCGCAAACTACTGCCCATGGTCAAGATGGTCAGCCTGGAAAATCTGCTGGTGTGGAAACACAAACTTCAATGCACTCATCGGACGTAGCGAAGGCAAAGAACAATCCCGGTCCTGCTCAATTGAGCCGTGCGCAATCACCTAAGAAGGTCGAGGGCAAGGGGAGTGTGAGGTATATCGATATTAATAATTAATGCTGTCCATTGCCGCGCCTGAGTAGAAGTGGCGAAGAGAATGATAAAAACTGGAACATTGGGGAAGGTTCGGCAGATGCGCCTACGTGGAGGCGTACCGATCCTAAAGATTGCAAGAAATGGACTTGCCCCGTTTCCATAGACATTTCAAGTTCCAGTGCGAAGCACGACCTACGACAGCGTTAAATTAGGTCGCGAAAGTATTTCGCCTTCTGTAGATGCGAATGGCCTGCGTTCGCGAGGCCACTAGCCCAACGGCATCCATTAACCGAGACGGCTCACTCTGACGGAATTGCAAGCCGCGTAGGTGCGCAGTACACTAAATTGGCTGAGCTGTAGTTTGGTCAAAAAATAACCAGAAAGAGACAAACCATGATGAGACGAAGCCTTGTTGCAGTGGCCGCGCTGCTGTTAAGTGCCTGCACAACCACGTCGGCGCCTCCGGCAACACAGCCCGGGGTAGCTTCCGCCTCAGAGCGGTGGATAGCGACTTGGGCGGCGCCCGCCGTTGCCCGAGTTGACCAACCTGTACAAACTCTTTCAGCGGCAGCAGTCGCTTATCCATGGGCGCGCGATGTACCGGATGCCGTCGAGACGGCAGGGCTTGGGTCGCAGCCGTTGCCGGTGAGTGGGATGTCTCCACTGCACTTCAAAGACCAGACTCTCCGACAGATCGCGCGCGTTTCGGTGGGTGGTATGCGCGTCCGTGTAGTGTTGTCTAACAGCCTCGGAACCGCGCCGCTGCGCATTGGGGCTGCGCAAGTGGCGCTTAGAGAGGCAGGGGCCAGTATCGTCGCTGGCTCTAACCGAGTATTGACCTTCGGCGGTATTTCTCAGCCGGTAGTGCCGGCTGGCGCCTTGATGATCAGCGATCCGGTGGATCTCGCAGTTAAGGACTCTGGCGACCTAGTGATTGATCTGCACTTGCCAGACGACACGTCCACATGGAAGTCTCCGGTGACCGTGCACCCCGCTTCCTGGCAAGTGAACTATGTATCGTCACAGGGAAACTACGTGGGAGTGACACGTTTCCCGCTGGCGGCCACGACGGCCTATCGCCGCAGCGACGGGCTTGCTTCCGCTTCATCGTTCTTTCTTGCGCGTGTCGAGGTTGTTGCGGCACAGCCGACCGGTGTGCTAGTGGCGTTTGGCGACTCAATCACCGATGGCACGCAGTCTGGAATCGACGCGAATCGCCGTTGGCCTGACCTGCTAACTACGCGTCTTAATGCGGCAGGCATCAGGCTAAGCGTTGTAAACGGTGGGATCGGGGGCGGCCGAGTACTGGAGGACGGCGTGGGGCCGAATGCGCTGGCCCGCTTCGACCGGGACGTCCTCGCCCAGCCGGGTATCACTCATGTCACGGTGCTCGAAGGAGTCAACGACATCAGGGCAGGTGGCACCAAACCGTCGCCGACGGTTGCCGATCTCATTGCCGGGCATCGACAACTGATTGACCGCGCCCACGCCCGTGGCTTGCGTGTCTATGGTGGAACGGTTCTTCCCTTTGAAGGTGATTCAAACTGGACCCCTGAGGGGGAGGCTAAACGCCAAGCGCTGAACGACTGGATTCGTAAAAGTGGTGCGTACGATGCCGTATTGGACTTCGATCGCTCGGTGCGCGACCCTGCACGGCCCACTCGTATGCAAGCCGATTTTGACTCTGGCGATCACTTGCACCCTGCGCCGGCTGGCTATCGGGTCATGGCCGACAGTATTGATCTGAATTTGTTCCGTTAAGAAAAGTATCCGGCTAGGAGTGATCTCACGACATCTCACGTTAAATGGTGCAAGGGCTGGCACATACATGGGACATGGGCAAACCCTCCAAACCCGCGTGAAATAAAGATCTCTGGCGGTCGGGTACGCGGGATTTCAGTCGGCCGTCGGCCCTATTGATAGGCCATGGTCGATTTCGACTTTCAGGATGTCGATTCCGCGTAACAGAATTTCGCTTTATCGTCGACGGCGGCTCAGGGGCCACGAGCAGTCTTCGGCAAGTGACCGGTATCAGGCAATCAAGATGGCGGCTTGGTCTCGATTCTAAAATTTATAAACTACCGTTCTCGGACAGCTCATCTAGTCCTGCTAAGCCCGCTGGTATTTGCGCAGCTTCGCAATGCAAGCTGAAATGTGTCTACGAAAGCGGGTGACGTCCACTCTGCGGTTGGGGAATTCGCTTAAATCATCATCGACTGGTAGGCTCCATGCCCTTCGCCTTAATGACTGCCTCAGCATCCGGTGAGCGCAGAAATGTAATTAGAGCCTTTGCTGCCTCTAATTCTCTAGTCCCACCCACAATAGCCGCCGAAAAGACTGTCGATTCCTGCAGGTCACCTGGAAGGGGGCCTACGATCTCGATACCTGGAACTGAAAAGAGCAACTGAAATTGCAGTACGCCAATCTCGGCCTCGCCGTTCGACACTGGACTTGCCCCGATTCCACGGACGGTTTAAAGGTTCTTGACCTCTTGGGTATTTTCAATCAAATTGACTTGGGGTCGCAATCAATTGAAAACACGGTTTGCACAAGCACTGCGTTATTCACAGGCCCTGCTGATTTTTGTGTTTTAGCATCTTCTTTCTTTTTTACGTTCAGCCTTTCAAAGTTAATCGGTGAGATCTGACCAAGACTTGAGTGACGCCTGTGCGGGTTGTCCCAGGCTTCAATCCAGGTAAAGATAGCCAAGCGAGCCTCGGTGTGCGTCTTCCAGACCCTGCGGTCAATGAGTTCGCACTCCAGCGTGGCAAAGAAGCTCTGCGCCATAGCGTTGTCATAAGCATCGCCGACTGTTCCCATGCTGGGCCTGACACCCATTTCTTTACAGCGTTTGCCAAACGCCACACTGGTGTACTGGCTGCCTTGGTCTGAGTGGTGAATCACCGATTCGGGCTTGCGTGTCAGCAATGCCATGTTCAATGCCGCGATCACCAAATCAGCCGTCATGTGCACTCCAAACGCCCAGCCCACCACTTTGCGGCTGTACACGTCTGTGACTACTGCCAAGTAGAGGAAGCCTGACCAGGTCGGCACATAGGTCATATCTGCCACCCACAGCTGATTGACATCGGTGGCCGCAAACTGGCGTTTGACAAAATCTGGTGCTGGCCTTTGACGTTTGTCACGGGTCGTGGTGACCACGTAGCCTCGACGGCGGCTGACGCCGCGTATATGGGCCTGCCTCATGACGGTTGCGATGCGCTTGCGGCTGGCCAGCACGCCCTGATCGGCAAGCTCCGCGCGGATGCGCGGCATGCCGTAGGTGGCATCGCTCACAGCATGAGCCGCTTCAATGTGCGTCAACAATACGACATTGGCCGCAGCACGCTTGCTTGGCGCACGGCCCTGCCAATCGTAGTAACCGCTGGCAGAGACTTGGAGGTGTTTGCACATGGCTTGGACAGATAATTCGGCCTGATTGGCAGCAATCAGCGCGTAAACGTTGTGGGCGTCTGCTCGCTTTTGCCTGCAAACCAGGCCGTAGCCTTTGCCAATATGTCCCTTTCCTGCTGAACCTGGCGAAGCTTGCGGCGCAGCTCGATTAACTCTTGGCGCTCTGCGGCATTGAGTGGGGCCGACTGGTGGGTGGCTGTGGGCGCTGTAGCGTCCGTAACTCTAGCGGTGCGCATCCAGCTCAATATGCTGGTTTCGTGACAACCAAACTCCTTGGCCAGCTCACTGGGTCTGCGCCCAGACGCTACCAGCTCTATCATTTGCTGGCGAAATTGCGCCGGATACG
>JANXTM010000021.1 GCA_025352405.1 Polaromonas sp. | reverse complement strand
CAGCCGCTACACCGGTGTCAGTGCTGACGAAGCACCGCTGCACCGCCTTGGCAGTGGCCAGTGGGACAAAGCCAAGCGCAAAGCCGCCGAGCAGGTGCGCGATTCAGCCGCCGAGCTGCTGAACATTTATGCCCGACGCGCACTTCGTCAGGGCCACGCCTTCCGATATTCGCCCAACGACTACGAGACCTTTGCCAACGACTTTGGCTTTGATGAAACCGCTGACCAGCGCGCGGCCATTCATGCCGTCATTCAAGACATGATCAGCCCGCGCCCGATGGATCGGTTGGTCTGCGGCGATGTCGGTTTTGGCAAAACAGAGGTGGCCTTGCGCGCTGCGTTTATCGCCATCACGGGGGGTAAGCAAGTCGCTTTGCTAGCCCCAACGACGCTTTTAGCCGAACAGCACTACCAGACGCTGGTGGACCGCTTTGCGAAGTGGCCTGTCAAGGTGGCCGAGATGAGCCGCTTTCGCTCAGGCAAAGAAATCAGCGCCGCCATCAAGGGCCTGGCGGACGGTACAGTTGACATCGTGGTCGGTACGCACAAACTGCTGAGCAAGGACGTGCATTTTGAGCGCCTCGGGTTGCTCATCATTGACGAAGAACACCGCTTTGGCGTGCGCCACAAAGAGGCCATGAAAGCCATGCGCTCCGAAGTCGATGTGCTGACGCTCACCGCCACGCCGATTCCCCGCACCCTAGGCATGGCGCTTGAAGGCCTGCGCGATTTAAGTGTGATCGCCACCGCACCCCAGCGGCGCCTGGCCATCAAGACCTTTGTGCGCAGCGAAAGCAACGGCGTGATTCGCGAGGCCGTGCTGCGCGAGCTCAAACGAGGCGGTCAGGTTTATTTTCTGCACAACGAAGTCGAGACGATTCAAAACCGCCGCGAAAAGCTCGAGGCGTTGCTGCCCGAGGCCCGCATCGCCGTAGCCCACGGTCAGATGCCAGAGCGCGAGCTTGAAAGAGTCATGAAAGACTTCGTCGCCCAGCGTTACAACCTGCTGCTGTGCTCGACCATCATTGAAACCGGCATTGACGTGCCCACGGCGAACACCATTGTCATGAGCCGCGCCGACAAATTTGGCCTGGCCCAGTTGCACCAGTTGCGTGGCCGGGTTGGCCGCAGCCACCACCAAGCCTACGCTTACCTCATGGTGCCCGACATCGAGGGCCTGACCAAACAAGCCAGCCAGCGGCTTGATGCCATTCAACAAATGGAAGAGCTGGGCTCAGGCTTTTACCTGGCCATGCACGACCTGGAGATTCGCGGTACCGGTGAAGTTCTGGGCGAAAACCAGTCTGGCAACATGCTGGAGATTGGATTTCAGCTTTACAACGAAATGCTCAGCGAAGCCGTAGCCGCCCTGAAAGCCGGGCGCGAGCCGGACTTGCTGTCGCCCTTGCATGTCACGACCGAGATCAACCTGCACGCGCCTGCCCTGTTACCCAGCGACTACTGCGGCGATGTGCACCTGCGCCTGAGTTTTTACAAAAAACTCGCCACCGCCAAAAAGACCGAGCAAATCGACGACCTGCTGGAAGAAATAGTTGACCGTTTCGGAAAATTGCCTGCCCAGGCTCAAACGCTGATAGACGTGCACCGTTTGCGCGTGATTGCCAAGCCCTACGGCGTGATCAAAGTTGATGCAGCGCCCGGGGTGATCAACATCACCTTCAAGAAAGACCCACCGATTGATTCCATGGCCATCATGCATCTGATCCAGAAAAACCGGCACATCCGGCTGGCCGGCAACGATAAGCTGCGCATTGAAAAAGAGCTGCCCGAACCGAAAGACCGGGCGCAGATGGTGCGCGATGTGCTGCGGAGTTTGGGGCAACCCAAGACAGTCGAAGTTCCAGTAAAAGTCTAGGTTTTTAAAGCTAAAACGTCCTTAACCGAATAAATTCGGCAACAAGCAGCTATCAAATTAATAGTAACAAATATCTATCCATGACCCCAACAGAAATCTCCCCTGGCCTCGTCATTCAGGGCTTCACTCCGCCCCTTTCCCTCAGCCACTTCAAGCTGGTCGCCTTTGACATGGACTCCACCCTCATCAACATCGAGTGTGTGGACGAAGTCGCGGATGCCGCTGGCCGCAAAGCTGAAGTGGCCGCCATTACCGAAGCCGCCATGCGCGGTGAGATCACCGACTACAAAGACAGCCTGCGCTGCCGTGTGGCCTTGCTCAAAGGCGTGAGCGTGGCCAGCATGGACGAGGTTTACCACCAGCGGCTCAAGCTCAACCCCGGCGCAGCCGAGCTGGTGCAGGCTTGCAAGGCGGCGGGCATGGCGACGCTGCTGGTCAGCGGTGGGTTTACTTTT
>JANXTM010000167.1 GCA_025352405.1 Polaromonas sp. | reverse complement strand
CCGTATTGCCTTCGCGGGTGGGCCTGAAAGCCCACACAGCCTGCGGCCCAAAGGCTTCGGCAATTTTTTCAAGCGACTGCTCGTAACTGGAGTCACGGCCAAAAAGGTTGACCGTCATCACGCCGTCTTCTGCCAGCAGCTGGTAGCAATGCGCGTAAAAATCAGCGCTGTCCAGCACGGGCGCAGCCGCCTCGTGGTCATACAGGTCAACATGCAGCAGATCGACGGTGCCCGCATGCTGCGGTTTTTGTATCTCAAGCGAAGCGTCGGCATCAATCACATGCAGGCGAAGGTCATCCCGTGGCAATTTGAACCAGACCCGGCAGGCCGTGATGACCTGCGGGTTGATCTCAATGGCCGTGGTCTTCATGCGCAATTTTTTGTAGCAAAACTTCGTCAGGGCGGCCGAGCCAAGCCCCAGTTGCATGGCGTGTTTTTTAGGCACTGCGTTGGGCGCCATGAACAGAAGCCCGGCCATCATGCGCTGCACGTATTCAAGCTCGATGTCGTAAGGTGCGTCCATCAGCATGGAGCCCTGCACCCACTCGGTGCCCAAATGCAGGTAGCGCACGTCACCGTAGTCTGAAAAGTTGACTTCCGGGAGGTAGGCCGTGCTGCTTGCTGTTTCTTTTTTCACCATCAAATCAATCCATGTTTTTCAAATACCTCACGCCAGGCAGCGAGTTTGCGCTCAAAGCTCCAGGAGGCGTTGGCCGGGCTGGTAGAAGGTAGTCGGTAAAAATGAACCCCCACGCTTTTCACTTCGTGTAATGCGCTGCCCCCCGAGGGGGCCGTGCTTGCTAGGGGCGGCCCGTCGCGGCGCACACCAGCCTCCCGAAGGCTTGTCGCTACCTGTTGGACATGTTTAAAGCTCTCTCCGCCATTGTGCGCAATCGCTTCCAGATGAGGGCACAGCTGCTGCAAGCCTGCAAAATCGTTGAGCACGGCATGCTTGATATTGCTGTCCAGGCTGCCTTCGCGCTCGCAGCTTGCGTACACGTCCCACAGGCCGAGTTTTTTCGACAGCAGCCATTCGCTACGAATTTGATAGCTAGTAGCCCCCGTATTTGATGCCGCAGAAGGCCAAATGGTTTGCAAAATACGCCAAAAATGGTTCTGCGGATGGCCGTAGTATTGTTGCGCCCGAAGCGAGGCCACGCCCGGGAAGCTGCCCAGTATCAGCAAGCGCGTATCGACACTGACCAGCGGCGGCAGAGCGATCAGCACGGCACAAGACTTCGGAGTCTGGGCAAGGCCGCCAGCGCGTTGGCCGTAGTGGCCAGGGCCAGGTCCTCAAGCGACATGCTGCGCAAATCAGCGACGTACTGCGCGATGCGCGGCAACTCCCCTGGTTCGTTACGCCCCTGTGCTTGGCCAGCTGCCCGCTGCGCCGCTGTGGTGTAAAGCCAATGCGGTGGAATATCCGGGGAATCGGTTTCCATCACCAAACTGCTCAGGGGCAAGTCGGCAGCCAGACGCCGCAGCTGCAAGGCGGTTTCGAACGTCACCGCGCCGCCAAAACCGAGTTTGAAACCAAGTTTGATAAATTCCGTGGCCTGCTGGGCGCTGCCATTAAATGCGTGGGCAATGCCGCTCCAGCCGCCGCCCGGTGCTATCTCACGCAAATGCTTGAGCAGCTTGTCGGCCGAGCGGCGAACGTGCAGGATGACAGGCAAGCCGTGCTTGCGGGCCAGCTTGAGCTGCTCACGGTAGAAAAACTCTTGGCGCTCGCGCAGCGGGCTGACCTTCAGCGCAGGGACAAAATAGTCCAGCCCAATCTCACCGACCGCCACCAGCCGCGGGTCGGCCAGGCGAAGGGCCAGCTCGGCATCGAGCGCCTGCAGGTCGGCCTCTTGCGCCTGGGCTATGCAAACCGGGTGAATACCCAGCGCGTAACTGTCGCCAAACTTGTGGGCCAACAATCGAACCGCCTCAAAATTGCCAACGCTCACGGCAGGCAGTACGCAATGCACGACCTCTCGGCGGCTGGCACGAGCCCGCACGGCAGCTATGTCTTGAGACAATTCCTGTGCGTCAAGGTGGCAATGCGTGTCGATCCAGGAAGGCATGGGCAAGTGATGATGAAAGATGGTTGAAAGGCGGGGTATTCGGGCAGACGATGTTGACACATAAATGAAATGGGAACACGCTATGCTCGGGCAAGAAAATGGTCTGCGGCTAATGTGGTGCAGTCATTTCTGCACTTCAACGCCTACCCTGTCCACAAGGAAATCTACATGAAATTATCTCGCCTGATGCTCCAGATTCTGGGAGCCGGACTCGTGATGTCAAGCCTGGCTGGTGCCGCTTTTGCACAGGAGAAGACACTGCGTCTGCTGACCTGGGCAGACTATGCCCCGGCTGAAGTGGTGGCACAGTTTGAAAAAGAATCCGGCTACAAGGTGGAGCTGACCCTCTCAAACAACGAAGAGATGATCTCCAAGTTGCGCGCCACAGGCGGTGCCGGTTTTGATCTGGCGCAACCCTCGCAAGACCGCATTACGGGCCCGCAGCAGGAGTTCGGGATTTACAAACCCATGGATTTGAGCAAGGTCAAGGGCGAGCTTTTCATCCCGTCCATGCTGGATGCTACCAAGATCAATACCTCGCTGGCTGGCAAGGTGTACGGTCTGCCGCACATCTGGGGCACTGACGGGCTGGTGGTCAATACCAAAATGGCCAAAATCAGCGACTACCCTGATTTATGTAAGGCCGATGTAAAGGGCAAAACAGCGGTACGCCTGAAGCGGCCAACCCTGCTGGCCTTTGCGTTCGCGTCGGGCAAAGACCCGTTTGCGCTGTATAACGACCCCAAGGCCTACACCGCACTGATGGACGAGGTCGGAAAAACCATGATGGCCTGCAAGAGCAATGTCAAGTTCTACTGGGACAACAAGGACCAGTTGCTCAACGGCATGCGTGCGGGTGAAGTGGTCGGCGCCATGATGTGGGACACCGGCGGCTGGAAGCTCAACAGCGAAAAGCCTGAAATCCAGTTCATAGCCCCAAAATCTGGCGCACTG
>JANXTM010000163.1 GCA_025352405.1 Polaromonas sp. | reverse complement strand
GTGCTGTTTCGGGCAACTGACATTTCTGGAGCGATCCGGATGTTCAAGGGCATGTCGGGCTTCAACGGCATACCGTTCAGTGCACCAGTCGAATGGCAGATTACGCCTGACCGGATAGGGATTCTGATTCTGGGCATAGGGCTGGTATACGCGATGCCATGGCTCAGACGTACACAGGGCTCATACGCCCGTTATCTGCTCGTTCCACTTTTTCTGTGGGCGGTTGCAACGCTTTCATCGCAATCATTTACGCCTTTTCTGTATTTTCAATTCTGAGGTGGCTATGTCGAAAAAAGACTTTTCTGCAGCGGATTTGCCGACCCCGGCTCCATCGCGTTATGCCGCAGTGGCTGGCGTGACATTTTCATGCGTCATGCTCGTCGGGTTGTGGCAGATCGTTGCCGCCGCCTGGAACCCTGGGCAACTGGATTTTCCCCGGACGTGGCTAGATTTCCGTGAAGGTCGCACTACTAGTACGCTGGAAAAGCAACTCGAGCAAAAGTTGCCCGCACGTACGACATTGATTGCCACTGCCAACAGCTTGCGTTATTTACTAACTGGCGGCGGCGGTGATCAAGTGCGCGTTGGCAGGGGTGGATGGCTTTTCCTGGCTGACGAGTTGCGGTTTGACACCGACGGAAACGCTAATCTGAACACGCGCGCAAAGCTCTTCGGTGGTGCATCGCAAGGGCTTGACCGACAGGGTGTGAAGCTCGTTATAGCGCTGGTTCCAGACAAAGCCCGCTTGTATTCGGGCAGGCTGATCAGTGGACATTACCCCGCTTACAACCTTTCCCGTTATGAAGATGCACTTGCAGCCATACGCAAGCAACACGTGACTGTGGTCGATTTATTGGCACCTCTGACTGCTGCTGCATCACAAGGGCAGGTGTATTACAGCAGCGATACACACTGGAACCAGCACGGCGCGCAGGTTTCGGCAGACGCGGTCGCACTTGGCGTGCGCAAGCTTGGCGTCGAGCTGGAGAAAACGACATTTGTCACTGCTGCCACAGGCCAGAAAACAGAGCGGACTGGGGATCTGATACGTCTTATGGGGCTTGGGGACACTCCGAGTGCACTACGCCCGCCATCAGATGCCGAAATACTCATGGTGACAAAACAAACCAGTGTTGAGGCATCCTCCGGCTTGTTTGGCGATGCGGCTGTGCCCGTCGCCCTGACAGGTACCTCCTATTCGCTGCGGGGAAATTTTCACGGATTTCTCCAGCAGGCGCTTTCCGCCAAAGTGCTCAATACCGCCAAAGACGGTGGCGGGTTGTTGCAGGCCACCACTGCTTATTTGACAAATGATGCGTTCAGGTCTGCAAAACCCAAAATACTGGTGTGGGAAGTACCCGAGCGGTTTTTGTACAGCAAGCTGGAAGACGAGTCCAAATGGCTGAAGAGTGTCGGGTTTTCGCCCTGATGCTGGATTTGCTTTTGATGCCTTTGCATTGTTCTGCGCGTTCACCATCGGGCCATTGAATCATTCATAATCGCGCGACACCATTTCGACTAATCAGATGACCATTTTCCAAAAGTTGAAGCTGCGGAGTCTTTGCAAATGGGCTGAGCTGGGCTGTATCTGGTTCATATTGGCTTTTTTGCAGGGATGCACTGGCGCAAGGGTATCGCCTGCAGGGGGAACGCAGGGCGCTGCAGCAAGCCGGACCGCGGGGCTTATTGTGCCTGCAGGTACATTCGGTAGGTCGGTGGCTGGCCCAACTGAATCTTCAACTTCACCGACAGCGGCTTTCGAGCCAATGGCCGCTACGCCGTCAACTCCTCTGGTTTTGGCGGTTGTACTTTACGCGTCACCCACTACACAAAACTACTTTGCCAAAGGTGGAATTGACGCAAAGGTCAATATTCAGCAATGGGAAGTTCTTCTGCGCAAATACAAAATCCCATTTCAGACAGTGGCATCTGTAGACAAGCTGGAAAAGGCGCAGCCGGGAGTTTTGTTATTACCTTCTTCCGTCGCGCTATCGGAGCGCGAAAAACAGGCTGTGGCCAGTTTTCGTGCCAAGGGTGGAGGCGTTCTGGCGTCCTGGTTAACGGGCGTTCGAGGAGAAAAAGGTCAGTGGGAGGGATTCAGTTTTATGGAAAACACGCTGGATACCAAGGTCGTGGGAAATACCGAGGCAGACGAAAACGACAACTTCATGATGCCTCATGGCGACAGTCCGGTAACGCACTCTTTGCCGGCAGGGACGCGGATCTGGCTGGACCGCCCCAAAGATTGGTATCCGCTCCGACTCTCCAGTCGGTACCCTGCAGCGCACATCATGGATTGGTCCCGTGCATTTGTGTTGGGAAAACCAACTTCCACCATCGTTTTTGACGAGCGCCGTCAGCCATCAGGGCAGCTGTCGCGTTCGATCGTGCTGGGGTATTCAGAGCGTTTGTGGCTATCGGCTGATCCAAAGCTTCTCGAAGCGATTGCCCACAACAGTCTAATGTGGCTGTTACGCCAGCCTGCGGCCTACCTTTCAGCATGGCCATATCCCTACCGCAGTGCTTTTGTATTGGCGGTTGATTCAGCTGAAGTCATTTTGGATGTCGACGTAGCTTTCGCCCAGTCGTTTGAAAATGCGGGCGGTCAGGCGACTTACTATGTTCTTAGCGAAAACGCCGCTAAATCTGCTGAAAATCTAAAAAAGCTGATGGCCCGTGGGCATGAGGTCAATTATCTTGGTGATCGTTTCGCCGGGTTCAAGGATCAATCCTCTGCGGTTCAGGGGGGGAGGCTGGACGCCATGGTCAAAGCTGTGAAAAGTGCTGGTGTTGAAGTCTCCGACGATGCCGGTTTTCATGCACCTATGGAGTCGTATGACAAGAACACCGAAAAA
>JANXTM010000138.1 GCA_025352405.1 Polaromonas sp. | reverse complement strand
GGCAAAAAACCCGCAGCCGTGATCAGCGTGCCCGTCAACATGGGCATGGCGGTGATTTCATAGGCGAAGGTCGCCGCACGCACCTTGTCGTAACCCTCTTCCATCTTGCGCACCATCATCTCGACAGCAATGATGGCGTCGTCCACCAGCAGGCCCAGCGCGATGATCAATGAACCCAGCGAGATTTTATGCAGCCCGATGCCAAAGTACAGCATCGCCAAAAACGTGACGCTCAGCACCAGCGGAATGGTGATGCCCACCACCAGACCAGGCCGCACGTCAATGTAGTAGCGCTTCCACCACACCATCGGCCCGTTCGGCCCGGCCGGTCGCTGGTGAAAACCCAAGCTGATGAAGCTGACCGCCAGCACAATCACCACAGCCTCAATCAGCACCCGGACAAACTCGTTGACCGATGTGGCCACGGCCTTGGGCTGGTCCTGAATCTGCACCAGCGTGATGCCCGCAGGCAAGGTTTTGGTCACCGTCGCCGACAACGCATGGAGTGCTTTGCCAAGCGCGATGATGTCGCCACCTTTGGTCATGGCCACACCCAGCGCAATGACCTCTTTGCCCTGGTGCCGTACCTTGACGCTCGGCGGGTCGACATAGCCGCGTTTGATCTCGGCAATATCGCCGAGCCGGAACTGGCTGCCTGAGTTGCCGCGAATCGGCATGGCCCGCAATTGCTCAACCGCCTCGAACTGCCCCGCTACCCGCACCTGCACCACATCCAGCGGCGTCTGCACGGCACCGGCGGATTCCACCGCATTTTGCTGCGCCAGTTGCGCCAGAACCTGGTTGAAATCAAGCCCCAGCTGGGCCAGTCGTTTTTGTGAAATTTCAATGAACAGTTTTTCGTCCTGCGCGCCAAAAATCTCTACCTTGGACACATCAGGCACGCGCAGCAGTTGCTGACGCACGTCGTCGGCAAAGGTTTTGACTTCTGCATAGTTGAAGCCGTCTGCCTCCAGTGCGTAAATCACGCCGTACACGTCGCCAAACTCGTCATTGAAAAAAGGCCCCTGCACGCCACCCGGCAAGGTGCCCCGCATATCCCCTATTTTTTTGCGGACGCTGTACCAGACCCCGGGTACGTCAGCGGCTTTGGACGAGTCCTTGATCTGGAAAATGATTTGCGATTCGCCCGGCTTGGAATAGCTGCGAATTTTGTCGGCGTAAGGCACCTCCTGCAGCGTGCGCTCCAGCTTGTCGGTGACCTGCTCCGCCACCTGCTGCGCGGTGGCCCCAGGCCAGTAGGTCCGGACCACCATGGCCCGAAAAGTAAACGGCGGATCTTCGTCCTGCCCAAGCTGAAAATACGATGCAAAACCCAGCAGCATCAGCACGACCATGAGGTAGCGCGTGAGTGCCGGATGGTCCAGCGCCCATTTAGACAGGTTAAAACCTGCTTTGTTTGGTGTTAGTGTCATGGCGGACTTATTTGGCTGCAGGCGCAACAGCCGGTGGTGCTGTGGGCACGCTGGTCCCAGGTGCCGAAGCAGCCAACTTCACGGCAGCGGCATCGTTTGCTCCTGAATTAATAGCGGTCTGTGCCTGATTTGCCTGCCCGGGAGGCATTTTTTCCTGATAAATACTGACTTTTTGGCCCGGGGACAACACATGCACGCCCGCACTCACCACCAGCATGCCCGGCTGCAGCCCGGCCGCGATGACGGCGTCGTTGCCATCGGCTGTGGCAATCTGTACGGTCTGTGACTTGACGGTCATGCTGGCTTTGTCCAGCACCCAAACGGCGCTGGTGTTGCCATCTCGCCGCAAGGCACTGGTGGGCAACTTGATAACCTGCAAGCCCTCCGTGCCGCCACCGCCCAGACCTTGCGGCAAGACATACACCGTGGCACCCAGTGGCGGCGCGGTGTCTTTGGCGCTCAAGGCCGCCTTGATCTGGTAAGTGCGAGTGGCCAGATCGGCGCTGGCCCCTACTTCGCGCACCGCAGCGGACAGCTGGGTATCTTGAGCCCAGCCCCGGACCTTGACGGGCATGCCCGGCTTGAACGATGTCACCTTGTCTTCAGGTACTGAAAACACCACATCACGTACGCCATCAGCTGCAATCCGCACCACTGGCGTCCCGGCCGTCACGACCTGGCCCGGCTCGGCCTCGATGGCGGTGACGACACCCGCAACATCCGCCACCAGCGACGCGTAGGTGGCCTGGTTGCCTTGCACCGCCAGCTGTGATTGCGCCTGCTCATACTGGGCTTGTGCGGCCTTGAAAGTGGTGTCGCGCCGCTCCAGCTCGGCACTGCTGATGAAGTTCTGGTCCTTGAGCTCTTTGTAGCGTTTGTAATCTGCAGCAGCCAGATCCCGGTTGGTCGCCGCCGCCCGGAGTTGCGCCCTGGCAGCGTCTGCCGCCAGCTTGTAATCTTGGGGGTCGAGCTGCGCAAGAATCTGCCCGGCTTTGACGCGCTGGCCCAGTTCGGCCTGGCGCTTGATGATTTTGCCGCCTACCCGAAAGCCCAGCCTTGACTCCACTTGCGCCCTGACCTCTCCGGCATATTCGTAGCCAGAAGAAAAAGGATTCACGCCGACCGTCATGACCCTGACGGCACGAATGGGCTCTTCCGGTGGCGCAGGTTTAGAGCAGGCAACCAGCAACATACCAGCAACACCAGCGCCCGCCAGCGCAAAAATTATTTTTCTCATGATTTGTATTCAATTAAATTCAGATGGTCAATTAATTAATGACTGACTGGTTAGTAATCTAAAATAAACCCACCAGCTTGTCAAGCGACAATCTGCGGCATGAATCAAGGCAGCAATGAAAGCCCCCGTACAGGCACGCGCAAGACATCGGCAGGTGTGAACCATTACGAGAATTTTCCGGTGGCCTCCTTTTTGTGTCCGCCCCGGTTCAGGCCTGCCATTTGCGCTATCTACTGGTTTGCACGCACCGCAGACGACCTGGCCGATGAGGGCGATGCCCCGCCGCAAACCCGGCTGGCTGACCTGGTGGCTTACCGCGCCGACTTGTTCGCCTGCATTCAGGGCCAGCCCACCTCGCAGCGCTGGGCAGCGGTTTTTGACCGCCTGCAGCCAGTGATCAGACAATTTGCATTGCCCGCAGATCTATTGACTGATCTTTTAAGCGCCTTTGAGCAGGATGTGACCAAAACCCGTTATGCCAGCCAGGCCGAACTGCTCGACTATTGCCGTCGCTCTGCCAACCCGGTGGGCCGACTGTTGCTGCATCTATATGGTGTTCGTGATGCCGCGTCCCTGCAGCAAAGCGACTGTATTTGCACCGCACTGCAACTCGTCAACTTCTGGCAAGACCTTAGCGTGGACATTCCGCGCGGTCGCATTTATTTGCCTTCGGAAAACTGGGCAACGCATGGGGTTACAGAAAATCAATTGCTGTCACTGCACGTCAACCCGGCCATTACAGCACTGGTCAGCGCCAGCGTCAGGTCGGCAGTAGCGCTGATGCAGCAAGGTGCACCGCTGGTCAAAAAAGTGCCTGGCAGAGCTGGCTGGGAACTGCGGCTGGTGGTTCAAGGCGGTTTACGGATTGCTGAAAAAATCAGACAGCTTGGCTTTACAACCCAAGTGCAACGGCCAAAACTCAATGTATGGGATGCGGCAGTGATGGCATGGCGCGCTCTCTGGATGTGAGTGGAGCCGTGCAACAATCATGACCCATGACCCCTGAGCAGTATGTCCAGCAAAAAGCCGCCGCTTCAGGCAGTAGTTTTTACTACGCGTTTTTGTTTTTACCCAAAGAGCGTCGCGCCGCCATCACGGCGTTTTACGCCTTTTGCCGCGAAATTGACGATGTAGTCGATGAGGTGGTAGACCCCGGCGTAGCACGAACCAAGCTCGCGTGGTGGCAAAGTGAGGTCACCAAAGCGTTTGCGGGCCAGCCCAGCCACCCAGTCACAAAGGCCTTAATGCCGCTTGCTGCAACCTACCGAATTGAAGCGCGACATTTGCAGGCCGTGATTGAAGGCTGCCAGATGGATCTGGAACAAAACCGCTACCTCGACTTTCCCGGACTGCAACGCTACTGCCATCTGGTGGCAGGCATCGTGGGCGAAGTGGCCGCACGTATTTTTGGCCAGACCGACGAGGCGACCACGGCCTACGCGCACAAGCTGGGGCTGGCTTTTCAGCTCACCAATATCATCCGCGATGTGGGTGAAGATGCGCTGCGTGGCCGCATTTATATCCCGGTTAATGAGTTGCAGCAGTTCGACGTCAAGGCGCACGAGGTGTTAAAGCGTCAGTACTCCGACCGTTTTACCGCGCTGATGAGGTTCCAGACCGACCGCGCGCTCGCTTTGTACGAAGAAGCACTGGCCATGCTGCCCTCTGCAGACCGGCGGGCCCAAAAACCTGGCCTCATGATGGCCAGCATTTACCGCACATTACTGCGCGAAATTGCCCTGGACAACTACCAGGTATTGCACCAGCGCGTCAGCCTGACGCCACTGCGCAAGTTTTGGCTCGCGTGGAAAACCCAGGCCTTCGGCAACATACAGTGACTTTTGCGCTGTGAAAATCGCTGTCATCGGCGCAGGCTGGGCCGGCTGTGCGGCCGCCGTTGAATCTACCAGACGCGGTCATCAGGTCACCCTGCTTGAGGCAACGCCTGCAACTGGTGGTCGTGCCCGCCGGCTGGATGTCCAGGACATGGTGCTGGACAACGGCCAACACATCTTGATTGGTGCCTACAGCGAAACACTGAAACTCATGGCGCAACTGGGTGTGGACGAGCAGGCTGCCTTGCTGCGCCTACCCCTGACGATGCAATTTCCCGATGGCAACGGCCTCAAGCTACCTCAGTCGTCCTTGATGCCCGCGCCGCTGGACGCCCTCGCTGGCATTGTTCTGGCGCGGGGCTGGTCATGGCGCGACAAGCTGTCATTGCTCCAGACCGCAACGGCCTGGCGACTACAGCGGTTTCAATGTTCGCCGCTGCAATCAGTGGCTGATTTATGCCGCGGTATTTCACCGCAAATCATGGCCGCGCTGATTGAGCCGCTGTGCGTATCGGCACTCAACACACCGGCAGACCGGGCCAGCGGCCAGGTATTTTTACGTGTCATGCGCGATGCACTTTTTTCCGGCAAAAGCGGCTCCAACCTGTTGCTGCCGCGCGTAGACCTGAGTGCGATGATGCCAGACGCTACTGTTGACTGGCTGCGGCGCCATGGCGGCCGGGTCGTATTGGGTGCACGGGTTCAGGGCATGGCGCCGTCGAGTACGGGTTGGCTATTGACCTGTGCGGGCGCTATATGTGACGAAGTATTTGACAGCGTCATCCTCGCTTGCCCTCCAGGTGAGGCAGCGCGGCTAGCCGCAACCTGCGGCGTGTCTTGTGACGGCTGGATTAACCTTTCGCGTGGCCTGCGGCATGAAGCCATTGCCACCGTCTACGCGAGGCAACCCGCTGGCGCAATGTCACCCGCGTCGCAGTCGCCGGTCCGACTTCGCCAGCCCTTGCTGGCATTGCGTAGCAGCGCGCAATATCCGGCACAGTTTGTGTTTGACCGTGGCCAGCTTGGCGGCCCAGCCGGGCTGCTGGCTTTTGTGGTCAGCGCGAGCGTCGGTGACGCAGCAATGCTGACACGACAAGTCTTGGCGCAGGCCGATGCGCAACTTGGCTTGAAAAATCTGGAAGCCGTACAAACCGTCGTCGAAAAGCGCGCCACCTTCGCCTGCTCCCCTGGCCTGATACGCCCTGACGTACATGTTGCGCCCGGCCTGCTGGCCTGTGGCGACTACATAGTTGGACCCTACCCCGCCACGCTGGAAGGGGCGGTGCGTTCAGGGCTGAACGCCGCCCGGCAACTCAGGCCCTGAAAAGGTCACACAACTCGGTCAACGTTGCAACTGTTTCGTGGGGCATGGCGGCGTGTGGCCAAAGGTGATCTTGGCGGTTAACCCATACGGTCTGCATGCCGCAATCAAGCGCACCCAACACATCCAGCGCGCCGTCGTCACCCACGTGCAGCACATGGACAGTGTCAACGCCCACCGATTGCGCGGCCGCCTGAAAAATCCGCGGATCAGGCTTACCCACAGCAAATTTCTGCGCACTGATACTGGACTGAAAAAATCGACCTAGACCGATGCGCTCGATATCGGCATTACCGTTGGACACAGCCACCAGCGGGAAGCGGCTGGCCAGAAACTCCAGACCCGGAAGGGCATCTTCAAACAGTGTGACGCGGTTACGCTCGGCAAAAAAAACGTCAAAGGCAGGTTCTGCAAGGTATGGGTCTTCTTCACAGCGCAGCAGCGCCTGCCGAATAGCCTCCAGGCGCATGGCACTCAGGTTGTACTTGAGCTCTGGGTGAGCGTGCGAGACCTGTTCCCGAATATCGTGCCTCGCCTTGGTATCGGCAAACAAGGCGGCTGCCCCGGGTGCACGCTGGCTGAGCCAAGCCTGGAGCACCTTTTCAGCCCGCTCAATCACAGGCCAAACCGGCCACAAAGTGTCGTCCAGATCCAGGGTAATCGCCTTGACAAGTTTTGGGTCGAACATAGTTAAAAAAGTAGGCTCTGGTGACGTAGGGTTAGCAATGTGTTGCGGGCCTGAAAGGCAGCGCGTTAAGCGAGAATAACCCATGCCTTTTTCTAAAGAACCAAATTTTCAGCACGGCCAAGCGCCTGCAGCCACGTCGACTACCGCCATATTGCTGTGCAACCTCGGTACACCAGACGCGCCCACCGCACCAGCACTGCGTCGCTATCTGGCTGAATTTCTGAGTGACCAGCGCGTCGTAGAAATCCCGCGCTTGCTTTGGTTGGCCATACTGCACGGCATCATCTTGCGCGTCCGGCCGAAAAAATCAGCCGCCAAATACGCCAGCATCTGGATGCCTGAAGGCTCACCGCTCAAGGTCTGGACCGAAAGACAAGCTCGCCAGCTGGGGGCCGAGATGGCAGCGCAAGGCCACCAGGTAGAAGTGCGCTACGCCATGCGCTATGGCAACCCATCGATCGCATCGCAACTTGAGCAACTCAAAGCGGAGGGCGTGACCCGTGTGCTGATTTTGCCGGCATACCCCCAGTACAGCGCTACCACCACGGCCAGCGTATTTGATGCGGTCTACACCTGGGCCGCCAAGGTACGCCGCTTGCCAGAGTTTCGCTTTGTAAATCATTACCACGATGCACCGGGGTACATAGACGCCCTGGCGGCAAGCGTCCAGGCACATTGGCAAACCCATGGCCAGGCCGACAAGCTGGTGATGAGCTTTCACGGGGTACCGCAACGCACACTCGAACTAGGTGACCCCTACCACTGCGAATGCCACAAAACCGCGCGGTTGGTGGCAGAAAAGCTTGGCCTTCAGAAAGACCGCTACCAGGTCACCTTTCAGTCTCGCTTTGGCAGAGCCAAATGGCTGGAGCCCTACACCGAACCGACCCTGGTAAAAATGGCGCAGGGCGGCCTCCAGAGCGTCGACCTAATGTGCCCCGGCTTCACTGGCGACTGCCTTGAAACACTTGAAGAAATCAACATGGAAGCGCGCGAAGCGTTTTTGCATGCGGGCGGCCAGAAATTCACCTACATTGCCTGCCTGAACGACAGCCCCGTGTGGATAAAAGCCCTGGCAGAGTTCAGCGCG
>JANXTM010000110.1 GCA_025352405.1 Polaromonas sp. | reverse complement strand
CCTAGACCGGTAGCATGCGGTAGGCAAGTTATGGCGATCTAGTTAGAAAACGACCGTTTTCTAACATCAGCTGAAATCACTCGAGATCACTGTTGGTAATATAGGGGTTGTTATTTCTAACATATCGGTATATTCTGACAGCGTTTTCTAACAGTCTATCGACGCAGAAACGCCTTCAGGAGAGCAACATGGCAATTTTTGGATATGGCCGGGTCAGTACAAAAGAACAGACAACGGAAAACCAGCGCCAGGAAATCGAGCGCGCCGGTTACCAGGTCAGCTATTGGTTTGCCGATGAAGGCGTGAGCGGCAAGGTATCGGCATCGCAGCGGCCGCAGTTCGCTAGGCTGCTCGGCCAGATCCGCGACGGCGAAACGCTTGTGGTGTCAAAGCTTGATCGGCTAGGCAGGGATGCGCAGGATGTCGGCGCCACCATCAAGGCGCTGGCCCTAAGCAAGATTGAGGTAATCGTGCTGCAGCTCGGGAAGCTCGACCTGACATCAAGCGCTGGCAAGTTGATGTTGACCATGCTCGCCGCAGTCGCCGAGATGGAGAGGGATCTGCTGGTGGAGCGGACGCAGTCCGGCTTAGCCAGGGCAAAGGCAGCGGGCAGGGTACTTGGCCGTCCCTCAAAAACCAACGCTGAGCAGCGTACCGTGATTGCCACCGATTATGCGGCGGGCGTGTCAGTCAGTGAGCTGGCGCGGCGGTTCAGCGTGTCCAGGGCGAACATTCTCGGCATTGTAAAGATCTGGGGTTGTTAAACAGCATTAGGGGCAAAATGGCGGAACGCGGCTTCGGCCTATATACTGCAATCGCCCAAAAGCAGCCACTCAAAACTAACAATGATATTTTTCTAGGGGGCACAGCATGACTGCAACGCACAACGGTTTGATGGAGATTGCACTGGCTATTTTGGATACTTGGCATGCCGGACGGTGCTCAAAGAGCGATGCCAAATCTATTTTGCTATGTCTCCTTCGCCAATACTCGGACCCAGGTCGAGTTGTTGAAGGTCGGCCCCATTTCGACGTGCAAGTAAGCCTTAAAGCTCTCGCATGTAGCGATCCGACGCATCGGGAGCACGCGGTGCCTCTAGATTACATTGCGACCGTGATGGTCGATGAAGCGGCACCTGTGACCGGCTCATCGGTGGCCGCTGCTCTCAATATCCCGGCGTCACTTCACCAAGTCATCATGTTGGAGTCTGAGCATGCTATGTTAAATAAAAGCAAAGCCTTAAAACAGGGAATGCCGATAGCCTGGAATAAGCATGACATGTTTGCTCGATACGAGAAAATTAAAGATTTCGAGTTCTCCGGTGCCACCCAGGCGCAAGTGCGAGATCTACAGAAACGGATCAATGTGGCAGAAGGGCGGGAGAAAGCCAAAATGACGCGGAAAGCTAAAAAAAGCTAGGGCGTGTTGACATTTACTTGAGCCAGATCACCGCTGCTGCCAGTGCGACGAAGGCACTGAATCGCGAAGCGAGCTTGTCGTAGCGGGCATCCGCGCTGCTAAACCTTGGTGTTGACGACATTTCCAGTGGATGGTGCTCCTTCAAGCTTTTGCGACAAGGCTTGCAAGAAACTACTCAGGGTCGTGCTGCTACCTGTAGCACCGTCAGCGGTCAGCAAGTTATTGAAGCTGGTCTGCAAGTCGTTTGAAGCCGACGAGGTCGATGTGCTTGCACTACTGGTCTCGGATGTCGCTGCAGAACTAGTGCTTGCCCCTGAACTCAGTTGCTGGATCAAACTTTGCAAACCGCTTTCCAGCTTGCCTGCTCCACCGCCGCCATGATGATGGTGTCCTTTGCCTTCTCCGCTGGTTGCCGCTACGGCATCGAGACCTCCGGTTGCTTGTGTCCCGCTCTGCGTACCGGTACTTGATCCCGAAGAAGCCGCTGACTGCGCGTGGATAGCTGCGAACAGGCTATGGGCGAATGCCTGAAGTGCCTGCTGGGGATCTTGAGTGGTCGAAGTCGCTGTATCTGCACTGCCGGATGCCGTGCTGGAAGCTGAAACCGTTCCAGCACTGGTGTCAGAACCGCCGATCCCAAACTGGGCAAGCGCCTGTTGTATTGCAGAAGCGAATTTCCCGCCTTTGCCAGCCGCTTTTACGCCCGACCCATCGTTGTCGCCGTCTTGATCCAGAACTGCGCCGTTGGTTGTGTTCTTGGTGAAAAGCTGTTGAAGGGCAGTTGTGGAATTGGTACTGCCGATTGACGAAACGGACATGTTGGCTCCTTAAAAAAAGAAAAAAAGATGCAGCGGCATTGAAGTTGGCTCTGTGCATGTACCTTATAAGGTCGTTAACGGCGGTTCAATCCAATGAATAAGGGGCGATTCCCCGAAATTTTGTATCTAGCTGTTACAGTTTTCAGGTTGCTGATACCTGGCATGTTTCTAGTGGCCAGTGTCAGTCGGCTGGTCAGCCAGCTCGATCTGCGGGAGAACGACGCCATCCCGGTGCAGGCATATCAATTTAGAAAACATGTTGCCGCCAAATACTGTGTTTAATCACAGTATGCAGCGACCTCTGGCCAGCGGTCCAGCGATTATTAATCGCCTATCAGCCGGATGTGCTCAATCCATTCATTTATTGCCCGAATAAGATTCTTCGTCTCAGCCGAGCGTGCCCCATGCTTAAGCGCATTTCCCGCTGCGCGCTGCTTTCCTTCCTGCGTCCGCGGCCCCGTTGAATGTTGCCAAGGTTGCCAGTTTTGAATTAGTTTCGCCTGGCGTTGCCGCCTCTCTGGTGTCCAGCCGTTCGCCATGGTGAACCGCACCGGATTTTGTGGAGGCACCAACATTTGAGAGAATGGTGCCATGAACAAGAAACAGAGCAAGTTTTCGCCAGAGGTCCGGGAGCGCGCAGTACGTCTGGTGCGCGAGCAG
>JANXTM010000096.1 GCA_025352405.1 Polaromonas sp. | reverse complement strand
TGCCGGATTTCCCGCAGATCACCGAACGCTACGGCCCGGCGGTCGTCAACATCAGTGTGACGGGCACCAGCAAGGCGTCTGACCAGTCACAACAGGCGCAAGGTGATGACGAGGATGCATCGAACGATTCGTTCCAGGAGTTTTTTCGTCGCTTTCAGCAGGGGCATGGCATGAACCCACGCTCTGGCAAAGGCCCGCAGCAGGAAGTGCCTACGCGCGGCCAAGGCTCGGGCTTTATCGTCAACAGCGACGGCATTATTTTGACCAATGCGCATGTCGTCAAAGACGCCAAGGAAGTTACTGTCAAACTAACGGACCGGCGTGAGTTTCGCGCCAAGGTGCTGGGCTCTGACGCCAAGACCGACATCGCTGTGCTGCGCATTGACGCCAAAAACCTGCCGGTTGTCGTTTTGGGTAAAACCAGCGAGCTGCGGGTCGGCGAATGGGTGCTGGCCATCGGCTCACCGTTCGGCTTTGAAAATACCGTGACTGCAGGTGTCGTCAGCGCCAAAGGCCGCTCGTTACCAGACGACAGTGCCGTCCCATTCATCCAGACTGATGTGCCGATTAACCCCGGCAACTCGGGCGGGCCACTGTTCAATACACGTGGTCAGGTGGTCGGCATCAACTCCCAAATCTATAGCCGCAGCGGTGGCTACCAGGGCGTGTCGTTCGCAATTCCGATTGACGTCGCCACCAAAATAAAAGACCAGATTGTGGCGACGGGCAAGGTAGAACACGCGCGTCTGGGGGTAGCGGTGCAAGAGGTCAACCAGGCCTTTGCAGACTCGTTCAAGCTTGACAAGCCCGAAGGCGCGCTGGTGTCTACGGTTGAAAAAGGCAGCCCGGCCGACAAGGCTGGCCTACAGTCGGGCGACGTGATTCGCAAGGTCAATGGGCAAGCGATTGTCTCGTCAGGTGATCTGCCGGCCATCATCGGGCTGGCGTCACCTGGCGACAGCGTGAAGCTCGACATCTGGCGCCAGGGTGGGCAAAAAGAATTGACCGCCCGCCTGGTCAATTCAAATGAAAAGTCCAGCGAAGTCGCCAGTAAAAAAGAGGCGGCCAGCCAGGGCAAGCTGGGTCTGGCGCTGCGTCCGTTGCAGCCCGATGAAAAGCAGGCGTCGGGCCTCGACAGCGGCTTGCTGGTCCAGCAGGCCAGCGGCCCGGCAGCCATGGCGGGTGTGCAGTCAGGCGATGTGCTGATTTCGATTAACGGCATGCCGGTGAAAAACATCGAGCAGGTACGTAGCGCAATCGCCAAGTCAGACAAATCTGCAGCGCTGTTGATTCTGCGCGGGGGCGACAAGATTTTTGTCCCGATAAATCTGGGCTGACCCCTCGGGCCGGGCGCAACCGGCTGACATGCGTTGAAAGCGGGCTTGGCCCGCTTTTTTTATTTCGGTTGTAAAAAAGTGCGCGTGCGACTCGCGGCCAGCAGACTGTTTTATTACCGGTAAATCGGCTACGCTTCATTCCCTGAAAGAGGAGGAACCGTGGTCAAACCCCTTACAAAAACAGTTGCAGCCCTGCTCGCGATGCTTGGGATGCAGGCTCAGGCACTGCAAATCACCAGCCTGTCGCCCCAGGGCGAGGTCGCGCAGGCCCGCATGGTGGTGGCCAAATTTGATGCCAGTGTTGTCAACTTTGGCGATCCCAAAGCCCCAGCGCCGCTAACGCTGAGCTGTAGCGACCCCCAAGCCACCAAGGGCAGTGGGCGCTGGACAAGCGACCGCGAATGGGCTTTTGAGTTTGAAGCCGACCTGCCACCAGGCATCAGCTGCACGCTGCAGCTGCGTTCAGGACTCAAATCGACCTCTGGCGCAGCATTTACAGGCGCTACCAGCTATAAATTTAATAGCGGTGGGCCTTTTGTGCAAAGCCTGCGGCCCGGCAGCTACGAAGCCATTGATGAAGAGCAGTACTTCGTCATGCGTCTTAATGGGGCGGCCACGCTGCAAAGCATTCAGGAGAACGTGTGGTGTTCGGCCGAGAACCTGCGGGAGCGTGTGCCGGTCAAATTGATCGCCGGCAAAGAGCGCGACGATTTGCTTAAATCCCAGAACCTGGGAAAAGCTGCTGCCAAAGACCCGCTGCAGTTTGTCACCCTCACCTGCAACCGGCGTTTGACACCGGGCTCCAAAATGCAGCTGATTTACGGCAAGGGCGTGCGTACACCACCACGCAGTGCGGGCACCGCCAATGGCGTGGCTAATACTACTGAAAAGCGTTTTGACTTCAAGGTACGCGAGCCGTTTTCGGCCACCTTCAATTGCGAGCGTGAAAACGCCCAATCAGCCTGCCTGCCGCTTTTGTCGATGCGGCTGAACTTCAATGCGCCAGTGTCCCGCAAGCTGGCCGAAGCAATTCGCCTGACGTCGGCAAAAGATTCGCTCAAGCCCACGTTTGAAGCCGAAGGCGACGGTACCGATGTGGTCAGCAGCATAAGCTTCAAACCGCTGTTTACTGAAAACACGTCGTTCACGCTGACCTTGCCCAACGACTTCAAGGACGCATCAGGCCGCGCGCTGGGCAATGCCGATAACTTTCCCCTCAAGGTAGCGACGGGCGCCATGCCGCCGTTGGCCAAATTTGCGGCATCGCCATTTGGTATTGTCGAGCGTTTTGCCGAGCCTGGCAGCAAGCCCGGTGACCTGGCCCTGCTGCCCGTCACCCTGCGCAACGTCGAAGCCGCACTGCAAATCAAGGGCCTGAGCCCAGGCAAGGTCAGCGACCTGCAGCCTAAAACTGATGCTGAGATCATTGCCTGGTTTCAAAAAGTTCAGACCTACGACAACTATGAAGTGGCGCGCAAAAAGGTAGCTTTTGATACCAAAGTCCCGCTCGCCAGCCTGCCCAAAGTGCTGGACACCAATGACAAAGACACTGTGCAGTCGCGCATGGTGTCGCTGCTGGCTGGCCAGGCAGGCGTTAAAACGCTGGATTTGCCCAAGCCTGCTGGCGGTGATCCACGCCCCTTTGAGGTGGTGGGTATTCCGCTGACGCCCGGCTTCCATGTGGTCGAGATTGCTTCCCCGAAACTCGGCACTTCGCTGCTCGATGAGCGCCATGGTGGGAGCCGTACCATGTATGTGCGTACCTCTGCGCTGGTCACCAACCTCGGCGTGCATTTCAAGCTGGGGCGTGAAAACGCGCTGGCTTGGGTCACCACGCTCGACAAAGGCGTACCTGTGGCCAATGCAGTCGTGCGCGTGTCAGATTGCAGCGGCAAGGAACTTGCCAATGCCACCACCAACGGGCAGGGCATCGCCAGCTTCACCGGCCTGTCGCCAGAGCCGCGCCGCTGCGAGGACGGCGGCAGCGCCTACTTTGTCAGCGCAAGAAGTGCCGATGATTTGGCTTTCACCTGGAGCGACTGGCATAAGGGCATAGAGCCATGGCGCTTTAACGTGCCCACCAGCCGCGAGACGCGGCCAGACGAACGCGCCCACACGATTTTTGACCGCACCTTGCTGCGCGCTGGCGAAACCGTGTCAATGAAACATGTTTTGCGCACCGAAACCAGCCAGGGGTTTGGCTTGACCAGCGTACAGCCCGCCACGCTGGTGATAACCCATGTAGGCAGCGGCCAGCAATTTACCCAGCCCATCACTTGGCGCAAAACCGCCACTGGCGGGCAGAGTGCTGAAAACACATTTACCATCCCGCCTGCAGCCAAACTGGGCATGTACGACGTGCAGTTGAGCGCCTCGGACCAGGACAAAAACAAGAGCTTCACGAGTGGGCAATTTCGGGTTGAAGAATTCCGCCTGCCGGTGCTTGAGGGGCGCATCACCCCGGTTCTGCCGACCGATAAAAAAGCGCTGGTCAATGTCAAATCCGTCCCCACCGATGTGCAGATCAACTACGTGGCCGGTGGCGGTGCGGTGAACCTGCCGGTGCGCGTGTCGGCGCTGGTGCGCAGCAGGTTCATGAGTTACAGCGACTACGAGGAGTTCAGTTTTTCACCCCCACGCAGCGCGCAGCCTGGCCAGAACGGCAATGCCAGCGGCGCGGGCGAAGAAGAAGCCACCGCCTCCCAAGACCAGCGCGTGGTCGCCAACAAACTACCCTTGACGCTCGACAAAAACGGCGCAGGCAAGGTCACGATTGCAGAGGTACCCACCAGCAAGCAGACACAAGAGCTGTTGCTGGAGGCCACCTACGCCGACCCGAACGGTGAGTTGCAAACCATTCGCAGCGTCAGTACCTTGTGGCCCGCCGCCGTGGTGGCGGGCATCAAAACCGAGGGCTGGGTATCGAGTTCTCAAAAAATAAAATTCCAGGCACTGGCACTTGACTTGAATGGCAAGGCCACGGCCGATGTGTCACTTGAAGTCAAGGCCGTGGCGCGCATCGTTACCACCAGCCGCAAGCGCATGGTGGGCGGTTTTTACACCTACGACAACAAGACCGAAGTCAAGGATTTGGGGCAGGTTTGCAGCGGCAAAAGTGACTCACGCGGGCTGCTGCTGTGCGAGGCCAAACTCGGCGAGGCCGGTGAGGTTGAGCTGATCGTCACCGCCAAAGACAAGGACGGTAACACCATACAAGCGGCCAGCTCAGTCTATGTGACCAAACAGGGCGAGCTGTGGTTTGGTGGCGAAAACCACGACCGCATGGATGTACTGCCGGAAAAGAAAAACTACCAGCCCGGCGATACCGCCAAGTTTCAGGTGCGTATGCCCTTCAGGTTTGCGACAGCTCTGGTGGCCATTGAACGTGAGGGCATCATTGAAACCCAGGCGGTGCAACTGAACGGCCAGGACCCCACCATCAACCTGAAGATCAAGGAAGGTTGGGGCCCAAATGTGTACGTCAGCGTACTGGCCGTGCGAGGCCGCCTGCGCGAGGTACCGTGGTACAGCTTCTTCACCTGGGGCTTTAAAGCACCCAAAGAGTGGTGGACCTCATTTTGGGTCGAGGGCCGCGAATACGTAGCCCCTACGGCGCTGGTCGACTTGAGCAAGCCCGCCTTCAGGCTGGGGCTGGCTGAAATCCGCGTGGGCACCAAAGCGCATCAGCTCGATGTGAGCGTGAAGGCCGACAAGGAAAGCTACGCCGTGCGCAGCCAGGCCAAAGTCACCATTACCGTCAAGCTGCCCAACGGCCAGCCCGCCGCCAACGCCGAAGTCGCACTGGCCGCAGTAGACCAGGCGCTGCTCGAATTGATGCCCAACACCAGTTGGAACCTGCTTGACGCGATGCTGCAGCGCCGCCCCTGGGGCGTAGAAACATCAACGGCGCAAATGGAAATTATTGGCCGCAGGCACTATGGCCGTAAGGCCGTGGCAGCCGGTGGCGGCGGTGGGCGCAGCAGCACGCGCGAGCTGCTTGAGACACTGCTGCTCTGGAACCCGAAAGTAATGCTTGATGCCAATGGCCAGGCGGTCGTGAATGTACCGCTCAATGACGCCCTGACCACTTTCAAAATCGTTGCGGTGGCTGATGCAGGAACCAGTCTTTTTGGTACCGGGCAAACCAGCATCAAAGCCACGCAAGACCTGCAGATCATCAGTGGCCTGCCGCCATTGGTGCGTGAAGACGACCAGTTCCGCGCGCAGATCACCTTGCGCAACACCACCCAAGCGGCGATGAAGGTTGAGGTCAGCCCGCGCGCGACCCTGCTCGATTTAAAACCGAAAACTGTGGACATTCCCGCTGGCGAAGCGCGTGAAGTCGCATGGATGGTTACCGCACCCACCCAGCTTGCCTTGAGCCGCGCCGAAGCCATCTTGTGGCAGATTGAAGCCAAAGACATCATCAGCGGTGCACGCGACGGCCTTAAGGCACGCCAGCGCATCATCCCGGCCGTGCCGTTGACGGTGCAGCAGGCTACGCTGGCGCAGGTCGATGGAACCTTCAGCCTGGACGTAAACCTGCCTCTTGAAGCACTACCCGGCCGTGGCGGCCTCAAAATGTCGCTGCAACCCAAACTCGCCGAAGGCCTGGACGGCGTGCGCGACTGGTTTGCCAACTACCCGTTTGCCTGCCTAGAGCAAAAGGCCAGCAAGTCCGTGGGCCTGCGCGACGGCAAACTGCGGCAAAGCGTCGTGCGCCAGATTCCGACCTATCTGGACAGCGATGGTCTGGCCAATTATTTCCCGCCGCGTGACGGCGAGGCCGCACGCGGCAGCGATGCGCTGACGGCCTACCTGCTCGCAGCCACACACGAGGCGGCCAGCCTAAACCCTGCTAACTCCGAGTTTGCATTGCCTGACGACGTGCGCGCACCCATGGAGCGCGGCCTGATCGCGTTTGTAGAAGGGAGAATCCAGCGCGATTTCTGGAGCCCGCGAAAAGACCTCGATGTGCGCAAGTTGGCCGCACTCGAAGCGCTCTCACGCTACGGCAAGGCACAGGCTCGCATGCTCGGCAGCATCACCATTGCGCCCAACCAGTGGCCTACACACGCGGTGATTGACTGGTTGAACATCCTCAAACGCGTGGCCGACGTACCGCATCGCGAGCAACGTCGGGCAGAGGCGAATCAGATCATTCGATCACGCCTGTCATTTCAGGGCACCAAACTGGTCTTCAGCACTGAAAAAGACGACTACTGGTGGTGGCTGATGGTCAATGGTGATGTCAACACGGCCCGCCTGATGCTGGCCGTGATGGACGACCCGGCCTGGGCGGGCGACATGGACCGGCTTGTCAACGGCTTTATTGCGCGCCAGCAAAAAGGGGCGTGGCTTACAACAACCGCGAACCTGTGGGGCGGCCTGGCGTTAGCCAAGTTCTCAGCGAAATTTGAAGCCCTGCCGGTGGCAGGCGTGACCAGGGCCACGCTCACCTCAGCAGTAGCCACCGTAGCGAATGTCGACTGGGCCAAAGTTGACCGCGTTAAAACCACTGACGTTACTGGCGCACCGAACCAGACCGCCCTGTTCGGCGCACCGGCATCGCCCGGCAACCTGAAAAACAACAGCATGTTCTTGCCATGGAGCAAGGGAGATAAAGCGGGCAAGGACACACTGACCGTCACGCACCAAGGCAGCGGCAAGCCGTGGCTGACGCTGCAGTCGATTGCCGCCGTGCAGCTGAAAGAACCCTTCAACGCGGGCTACCAGATCAAAAAGACCATCATGCCGGTAGAGCAAGCCAATAAATCGTTGCCAGTGGGCAGCTACACGCGGGGCGATGTGCTGCGCATCACGCTTGAAGTCAACGCGAACGCAGACATGACGTGGGTCGCCATCACCGACCCCGTACCCGGTGGGGCAACGATTTTAGGCAGTGGCCTGGGCCGCGATTCGCAGATCGCGACATCAGGCGAAAGGAAAACCGGGGCCGGCTGGCCAGCATTTGAAGAGCGCAGCTTTGAAGCCTTCCGCAGTTATTACGAGTACCTGCCAAAAGGCGTGGTGAAGATGGAGTACACCGTGCGCCTGAACAACGCCGGCGACTTCGTCGTGCCGCCCAGCCGGGTGGAGGCGATGTATGCGCCCGAGATGTTTGGCGAAGTGCCAAATGCGCGGGTGAAGGTGGACGCAGCGAAGTGATCACAGCGTGAAAAAACTCACCACATGCACCCCATTAGCTACGCTTTTAATAGCGGCTAGCTCAGTATTTTCATGCGCTGCAACCACATTTTATGATGTAAAACGCGACTTCAAACCGTCCGACACCCTCATCCTTTCCAGCGACGGTGAAGTCATCCAGCGAGTGCGCACCGACAGCGCCGTGCGGCGCGGCCAGTGGGTCGCGTTGGCCGACGTGTCGCCTGCCCTGCGCACCGCGCTGGTACTCAGTGAAGACAAACGCTTTTACGAGCACAGCGGGGTCGACTGGCGTGCGGTATCTAGTGCCGCCTGGGGCAACTTGTGGGCCACCAAAACCCGAGGGGCATCGACGATCAGCATGCAGCTTGCAGGCCTTATGGATGAAGACCTCAGGGCCGGCAATGGTGGCCGCAGCATCACCCAAAAAATCAGCCAGACCGTGGCCACGCAGGTGCTGGAGCAGAGTTGGCGCAAAGACCAGATTTTGGAGGCCTACCTGAACCTGGTGCCTTTTCGCGGTGAGATGGTCGGCATTGATGCGTTGAGCCGCACGCTCTTTGACAAGGCCGCCAACGGGCTGGACGAGCGTGAAGCGGCGATAGCGGCGGCGCTGGTGCGCGCACCCAATGCCAAAGCAGTGCAAGTCACGCAGCGGGCTTGTGGCGTGCTGAAACTGATGCAACAAATGCCAGCCCCCACGCTCGTCGCTTCGCGTGCTTCGCTGCCCCCCGAGGGGACTGCACTTGCTAGGGGCGGCCCGTCTCTACGTGCGGCAAAAGCCGATTGCGAAGGTTTGGATTTATTCGCTGCGGCGGCGTTGCAGCGCAGGGCTTTTGATGCGAGTCAGGGGATCGCGCCGCATTTCGCACGGCGGCTGCTGTCGGCCTCCGTTCGCCTTGGGCCTGTCGAAGGGCCTGCCGCCAAACAAAAGGCTTCGACTAGCCCAGCCCGAACAGTGATGAGGTCCACTCTGCGCGCACCGCTGCAGCGTTTTACCGTTGAAACCTTGCGCCAGCATCTCCATGAGCTGCGCGGTCGCCATGTCGAGGATGGCGCAGTGGTGGTGCTGGACAACGCCACAGGCGAAGTCCTGGCCTGGGTCGGCTCATCGGGCGAGCTGAGCGGCGCGGCTGAAGTCGATGGCGTAACGGCGTTGCGCCAGCCGGGCTCTACGCTCAAACCGTTTTTGTATGGGCAAGCAATTGCAGAACGGCGCATCACGGCGGCGTCTTTACTGGAAGACTCGCCTGCCCACATCCCGACAGCTAGCGGGCTGTACATTCCGCAAAACTACGACCACCAGTTCAAGGGCCTGGTCTCCAGCAGAACAGCACTCGGCGCCTCGCTCAACGTGCCTGCTGTACGCACGCTGGTGATGGTCTCGCCTGATGCGTTTGCCCGCCAGCTCAAGGCGGTGGGCCTGCCCATCAAGGAAATTGGTGACTACTACGGTTACAGCCTGGCGCTGGGCAGCAGTGAGGTGTCGCTTGTGAATTTAACCAACGCTTACCGCACATTGGCCAACGGCGGGCGCTATTCCCCGTTCGCCCTGAGCCTGCCCAAGGGTCGCCCGGAGCTTGCCGCAGGGTCTGCCGCAATGAAGAAGGCTTCGACAGGTTCAGCCCGAACGGATTCTGCCCAAGCCCTTGACCCGCGCGCCAGCTTCATCGTCACTGACATCCTGGCCGACCCGTTGGCGCGGGCCCGCACCTTTGGTACCGACAGTGTGCTGGCCACCCGCTTCTGGACAGCAGTCAAAACCGGCACCAGCAAAGACATGCGCGACAACTGGGCATTGGGCTTTTCGCAGAGTTACACGGTCGGCGTGTGGGTCGGCAACGCCAGCGGCGCGCCAATGTGGGACGTCAGCGGTACCAGTGGCGCAGCGCCCATCTGGGCAGCTGTCATGAATATGCTGCACAAAACAGAGCCCAGCAGCGCCCCCGCACCGCCGCCCGGGGTGGTGCAAACTCGTGCCGTTTTTAGCAGCCAGATCGAAGCCACGCGCAGCGAGTGGTTTATACAAGGCACAGAACAAACCCTAATTGCTACTAATTCAGGAGCATATCCAGCAGAATACACGAGCGCTACAAGCCGAAAACGTTTAAATAATACAGCCGCCACACCAGATGTCCTGCCGCGCATCACGTCGCCCGCCCCGGGCACCATCATTGCGCTGGACCCAGACATTCCGCCGAACCGCCAGCGTTTGACCTTCAGCGCCGAAGGCCGGGCCGTACGCTGGCTGATGGACGGCAAGGCGTTTGCAACCGGCCCGCAGGCGCAGTGGCTGCCCTGGCCCGGGCGACACGTGGTGCAGCTGGTCGACGTGCGTGGAGCGGTACACGATGAAATCAAAATTGAAGTCCGCGGTGCCGGTATCAAAGCCGCATCAAAATAATTTCAGTCACTGCTACGCTGATTTCACACCGTTTTGTGCCGATGCCTGCAAGCCGCCGCTACGATGGCTGCACACCAGGAGATATACCCCCTATGACCGTCATCACCAACATTGAAGACCTGCGCGTGCTCGCCAAAAAACGCGTGCCCCGCATGTTTTACGACTACGCCGATTCCGGCTCATGGACCGAGGGCACCTACCGCGCCAATTCTGAAGATTTCCAGAAAATCAAGTTGCGTCAGCGTGTGGCCGTGAACATGGAAAACCGCAGCACCGCCACCAAAATGGTCGGTATTGACGTCAAGATGCCGGTAGCCATTGCGCCTGTGGGCCTGACGGGCATGCAGCATGCCGATGGTGAAATCAAGGCGGCGCGGGCAGCTGAAAAATTTGGCATCCCCTTCATTTTGTCGACGATGAGCATCTGCTCCATGGAAGACATTGCGGCCACTACCCAAGCGCCGTTCTGGTTTCAGCTGTACATGATGCGTGACCGCGATGCCATGGCCGCCATGATCGAGCGGGCCCGCAAAGCCGGCTGCAACGCGCTGGTGCTGACACTTGATTTGCAAGTCATCGGGCAGCGCCACAAAGACCTGAAAAACGGCCTGACTGCACCGCCCAAACCGACGCTGGCCAACATCATCAACCTGATGACCAAGCCGCGTTGGTGCCTGGGCATGGCGGGCACGCGCCGCCACACGTTTGGCAACCTGGTCGGCCACGTCAAGGGCGTGAGTGACATGCGCTCACTCTCAGCCTGGACCAACGAGCAGTTTGACCCGCGCCTGTCGTGGGCCGACGTGGCGTGGGTGAAAGAACGCTGGGGCGGCAAGCTGATCCTCAAAGGCATCCAGGATGTTGAGGACGCCAAGCTAGCCGTACTGAGTGGCGCAGACGCCATCGTCGTCAGCAACCACGGTGGACGTCAGCTTGACGGTGCGCAGTCGAGCATCCTTGCCCTGCCGCCGATTGTCGAAGCGGTGGGCAGCCAGATTGAAGTCTGGATGGACGGCGGCATACGCTCTGGT
>JANXTM010000093.1 GCA_025352405.1 Polaromonas sp. | reverse complement strand
CTAAAGGGGTCGGGACAAGGCCCTCCAGTCTGCCCCATAAAATCAACGTTCAAATAATTGTTCTCGTCAAACGCCGCAGGGTTCAAATTGACTTCACGCTTGATGCCCACTGTGTTACCACGAGGAAGCGGATCTAGCATGGCTACCTTGCTGTTCACAGACACCTTGAGTGAGCTCAATTCAGGACTGAGAGAAGGTGAAAAGTCATATGCCAGGTATAGCTTTGCGGCCACTACCACTTCGTCAGCACGCACAGGTATGGACAAAGTACGCGACCCGTCGACGCCGCGTAACTTGAGTGCAGACCATGCGCCCATCTGTTTGAACGTCAACGATACAACCCGGCCTTTTGGAGCCGGAGCTTTTTCGGTTTCAACAACCGCAGTTGGCTTTTCTATGACTTCTTTGGCCTTGCGTGACTTGGATTCGACCGGCGATGACATGAACATTGCCATGACAGCGAGAAAACAAATGGTCAATAACCACACCATGCTTGGCCGATACGTCCACAATTTCTGCGTAATCATTTTTTTTGTTTCCATAATTGAATCCAGCTACCCCACCGTGCCAAGTGCAAATGCTTGCTTATATTCGTTGTAAAGTCGATAACCGCAATCGGCGCTGCGAATAAAGCATCGGTTACCCATTTAGGAAATGGGCGATCTGCACCGCGGCCTGGCAGCCATTTCGGCCACTCCGGCCCTCTGGACAAAGCGGCGGTAGAAAACGTCTGGTAGCCATTTATCGATGCGTCAGCAATGCTTACGCGAAGCGTAAGGCCTTGCCGGAGAACCACCATCGCCGGGAATACCAATTCCCGATGGCCATGAAAAATAGAAATACTCACCAATGATCCCTCCTCAATCGCCACCGGCATCGGTAGCAACAGACCAAGCACTGACTCAGGAAAATTTTCGGTCGTACACGACACCGTTCGGCCCGACGGCAATTTAATCATGGCTGGCATTTGTAGACGCAAGCGCATGTGCTTAAGAACCTGCTTTGCCTCCTCTGCTACCGCAAGCATGGCAGCCAGCAGCATGAGGTTGTACGTCGACCACAGCAGATATAAAATGGTTAATTCACGCTGACTGGCTGTAGAAAAAAATAATTGAACCAGGCCGCCGAAAAAACCTGCCAGATTGAGAAACAGGATCAAAAGATAAGGCAACATCGACACGAAAGCAGGCAGCTTTATCGGATCGCTTTTCCTGATTTTGTCTGGTTTATATGCCGCCAATAAACCAACGCATTGGCTGAACTTAGTGCGGAGTAGCGTCAACGTCGTCGGCAGCAAGATATACCAGGCCAAGACCGTTTCCCTTATATCAGCAGTAAATGTGAAACGCTCCTTGCCGTGCGTTCTGGTATTCGCTATGTGGCCATGCAGGAAGTGTGGCAATGCATAAGCGGCAAATAATTCAGGTGCAGTCTGAATGATCTGGGTATAACCCAGAAAATATACTACTGGCGCAGTGAAGAAAAACAAGCGTGGCAAAAAATAATAAAATTGCAAAACTTTGTGAAATAGAGCGACGCGCCGTTTCCACAGCAGCATACGGCCGAAAAATGGATGTTCAAGTAGAAGAATTTCTGGTACCGGGATTGTTTTTGCTGCTACATCTACATTTTTATTTTCATGGATTACCCCCTCACGAACATCAACGCCAATATAAGCACAGCCATAACCTGCATCCTGCAATTTAAGTGCAAGGTGCGATTGTTCTGTCACCGTCGTACCATCAAGACCAATTTCCACGACCACAGACCGGCGCAGCAAGGCACAGTTTTCGAGAAAGAGCGCTTGATTAAATACCTCAAGATCAGGTTTTGTCGGGGCAGGTGCCAGAAAATGATGTGGCGTTTGAAGCATTCCGAGTTTTTCATCGCGCAGAAACCAGCCGATAGTCGATTGCAAAAAACTTTTATCGGGCGCCTGACCATTTTCGAAAACTGCGATGAAATTTCCCTTTGTTGAAGGCAATGCCAGTTTGATAAAATCTGCGTGGCCGCCCGACTCATCAATATGTGGCAAATAGTGGGCACCAAATGACCCTGCAAGCGCTTTCAAATCATCTCTCTGGTCACCGTCGATCAAATAAATTGCTATCTTTTTCTTGGGCCAGTCAAGCTTGTAAGCAGCCATTGATGTCAATTTGATCGCTGGATACGGCTGGTCATAACAAAGTATGAAAACATCTACGGTTGGCCATTCATCCTGCCCCCGAGGCAAAGCTGCACGCGCGCGTTTTAGTGGCCAGACGGATTGGATCAGGCCGAGAGACACCAGCAACGCTAAATAGCACTCGGCCACAAAGAGGTAAAATCCGAATATGAAATCCACGCTGAAATCGCGCACTAAAGTAGCATCAAAGCGCCAATACAAATAACGTGTAGACGCAATAATAGCCATTCCCACCAGAACCAGCGTTATCAGCGTCCCCGCATACCGGCGGATACACACCGCAATACAAACAAACAAAACAGAAAATACAATTTGACTATTTAACGAAAGGCCGATACTGGTTATCAGGCCCATAAGCAATATGCACAATACCAAGGCAAAAGCCGACACACCGGATACGGACCAGACAGCAGAATATGGCAGCCACTGAGTCCACTGATTGACCCTGCCCCGCACATAAGGGACTTGAAACGTTATCCCGGCGGCTTTACCCCAACGTTCACGCCATAGCGAGAGCATCAATCGGGGGTTCATTGGTTCAACGTATTAATCGCCCATGCTGCAAGGCGGGCAAGGTCATGGCTGGCTTGCCCATGGGGGTCGTAGATCAGTACGGGCTGCTGAAAAGCAAGCGCTTCGCTTACGGCTTCATCGTAATAAATGCGTATAGGCGCCAGTCGGGTACCTAATTTTTGGTGCAGTAACTCGGTCACGTCGTGGTTGAGAGGCTCCCGGCTATCGACCTGATTGAGCACATACACGCTGCCAAACGGTGGATTCGCGACCAGCGTGTCGTCGAGCCAAGACTCCATTGCTGGAATGGTGGCGTAGGACCCGGCATCAGCAAGCAGCACAATCAACACAAGATCGGCACAGGCAAACACCTGTTTAAGATAAACAGACGGTCCCGGCGGCGTGTCTATCAACACAACCGCATCATCGTCGAGTCCTGCGTGCTTGAGGCATGTCCCGACCCAGTCGGGCTCGTCGGCAAGCAGCATCTCAAAAGCCTCACGGTGGGCTTCACTGGCCCCGCCGTAGGGAAGGCAAGCCACGCCGAACTCGCTGGTTGAAGCCACATCACCCCAGTCGCGACCATGCAACGACTGCTCGCAAACACCTGGCGCGTCAACGTGCTCCAGCCCAAAGTGCCAATGCAGGGCATTTTGGGGATCGAGGTCGACCACCGAAACGCGTCCGGGTCCGAGTTTGCTGGCTATTGCCGTTGCAAGGTTGGCAGTCGTGGATGTCTTGCCCACCCCGCCCTTCATTGAAACAACACCAATAACACTCATCGTTTGCCCAGCCGATCCAGAAAGGAGGACCGGCTGCCAGGAGGTTTTGCAGCAACATGAGTTTTGGATTCAAGGCGGCCAAATATGCTTTTGAGCGAATCATCCCCGCAGCCAGCAGCAGGCAGACCACGCTCTGCAACTGCCTGCACCGGAGCCTGGCCCGCCACTGCCGGCTTTTTGTCAAATGGTCGAGAACCGGCTCCGCTCACGACAGCAGGTTCCGCTGCCAGCGTTTTTGCAACATTAACGATGCGATTTTCAAGCGGGCCGGGCTTTGGAGCCTGGGCAATCGGGGCACTTCGTGGCCGCTCAAAAGCACGCTCAGCCGTAGGATCTTCCGACTCTCTTCGTACCGCTGGTTTTACAGCAGCGGTGTTTTCAACCGATCGCGCAGACATCTTGTCCAGTCCTTTTGACATTTTGTCGCTCAACCCCGGTAGCGACAAAGCCGGCTTGCGTCCGCTAACTTCAGGCTTTTCCTGGTTAACCCAGCGCTGACGTTCTTGCGCAGTCAAAGCAGGAGTTTCTTGCGGTTTTTCAGGGGCCACGGCCTTGAAAAGGGGCCAGCGTTGTTCGGCCTCGCGAGCAACCGAGCTGGTACTTTCCTGAAAAATGGTTTCGTCAGGCCGAAGCGAGCGGAACAAGGCAGACAGATCGTCACTTGGTTTGGACATGCTCAGAAATCCTTAAGGTGGGTTACTGGTCCTAGAGCCCGAAGCGAAGACGGATGGTCATCCCGTCGGTCAACTCTCCGAAACTACGCACAACCAGGGTGTCGCTTGCACCTAAAACATTAAAAACGCTTTGATAAAAACCTTCGAGCAAGCCAATGCCCCATTCGAGCGCGTCATCGCCAAATGCCTCAGCCAAAGGTGCGGCCTGGTGCGTGATAAAGATGGAACCATCGGATTCATTGAGGTCGACCCAGCCCCAGTTGGTCCGGAACCAGAAGTCGTTGAGGCTTTCTTCGAGTTGGGAAATGGTTTGCACATCTCGAAACAGTCCCTCTGTGTCCTTTGCAAAGCGCTCACCGATGTTGAAGAACAAGCGGCGCAAATCTTTGGAATCGGAGTGGGAAGACATTTCCGCCGCGAGTGCGCGCAGCACAGGTGACCATTGAAGAGATACCTGTTGCCCCCTGAAATAGTTTTGTAGATCATTGGTTGCCATTGCGGATGTCCTTCGTTAGTTGTGCACTTGGATGCGGAGCCCGATCGCCGCTGTTTACTGCGACTGTTTTTTGCTTACACGTATTATGCTGAGGATACCAAAGTCGAATTGATAACTTTACAAATTTTAACGCGACATCAGCGCAAGACCTGTGACATTTACCACAACTTGGCTATTTAAGGCCAGGCTGAACAACGTATCTGTATTGACGGTAACGGCACAAAAATACGGTGGCGATCCCGATGGAACAGCCATAATTAAGCGTTGTGTCGGCACCTGTTTCTGCATTTCGCAGGCAGGTGCATGTTTTCCCGTCTTTTTTGCTTCAAGGAAACCCCATGGATATCGCAGGTAAAGTTTTTATCGTCACCGGCGGCGCTTCAGGCCTTGGTGAAGGCACTGCACGCATGCTGGCAGCCAACGGCGCCATCGTCGTTATCGCGGATATGCAGGCTGAAAAAGGCGAGGCCGTTGCCAGGGAAGTCGGCGGCGCATTTGTAAAGTGTGACGTGAGCCAGGAGGCAGATGGTCAGGCAGCAGTCGCCAAAGCGCTATCACTAGGCAAGCTGATGGGCTTGGTGAATTGCGCCGGCATTGCACCGGCCGAAAAAACGGTGGGCAAAAACGGCGCGCATAGCCTGGGCGTGTTTACCAAATGCATTACCGTCAATCTGGTCGGCAGCTTCAACATGATTCGCCTGGCCGCTGACGCCATGTGCAAAAACGAGCCTGAAGCCACTGGAGAGCGCGGTGTCATGATATCTACTGCATCGGTGGCTGCCTATGACGGCCAGATTGGCCAGGCTGCTTACAGCGCCTCCAAAGGCGGCATTGTCGGCATGACGCTGCCGATTGCCCGGGATCTGGCGCGCAACGGCATTCGCAATATGACGATTGCTCCGGGCATTTTCGGCACCCCGATGATGTTTGGCATGCCCAAAGAAGTGCAGGACTCACTGGCCGCATCGGTGCCCTTTCCAAGTCGTCTGGGCACCCCTCAAGACTATGCCAAGCTGGCCAAACACATCATTGAAAACGACATGCTCAACGGCGAAGTGATTCGCCTGGACGGCGCGATTCGGCTTGCTCCACGTTAACAGCGCGGTTAGCGCTGCCGACGGTGTGTGCAAAGATTTACAGTAAAAAATAGCATACGGTCAACAAACACAGGGGCTACTAGCTATATATTTTATAGCACCCCTTGCTGTATTTCATTCAAACGTTGATCGCCACGGCAGACCCTGCCAGCTTGCGCAACTCAAACTTCTGGATCTTGCCGGTCGAGGTTTTGGGCAGCTCGCCAAATACCACGCTGCGCGGCACCTTGAAGGCCGCCAGGTGCTTTTTGCAGTGCATCACGATATCTTCAGCCGAGGTTGAGGCACCCGCCTTCAGCTCGACAAACGCGCACGGCGTTTCGCCCCAGCGCTCATCAGGTTTGGCGACCACGGCAGCGGCCAGCACATCGGGATGACGGTAGAGCACGTCTTCCACCTCAATGGAGGAGATGTTTTCACCGCCTGAGATGATGATGTCCTTGCTGCGGTCTTTGATCTTCAGGTAGCCGTCGGGGTACGTCACGGCCAGGTCGCCCGAGTGAAACCAGCCGCCGGCAAACGCTTCCTGTGTCGCCGCCGGGTTTTTCAGGTAGCCCTTCATCGCAATGTTGCCCCTGAACATGATCTCGCCCATGGTCTCGCCGTCTTGCGGCACCGGCTCCATAGTCTGTGCATCCAGCACACGCACATCGCGCTGCAGGTGGTAGCGCACGCCCTGCCGTGCATTGAGGCGGGCTCGCTCGCCAATGTCCAGCGCTGCCCAGCCGTCCTGGGCGGCGCACACAGTGGCCGGGCCGTAGGTTTCTGTCAGGCCATACACGTGCGTCAGATCAAAACCCAGCGATTCCATGCCTTCAATCATCGAGGCCGGCGGCGCGGCGCCTGCAACCATGGCTTTGACACCTTGAGGCAGTCCCTGCTTGAGGTCAGCCGGAGCGTTCACCAGCATCCCGTGCACGATGGGTGCCGCGCAGTAATGGGTCACGCCGTGGCGCTTGATGGCATCGAAAATTTCGGGTGCCGCCACACGGCGCAGGCACACATTGACACCCGCGCGCGCCGCCACTGTCCACGGAAAGCACCAGCCATTGCAGTGAAACATCGGCAATGTCCACAGATACACGGCGTGTTTGGGCATGTCCCATTCAAGGATGTTGGACACCGCATTCATCGCCGCACCACGGTGGTGATACACCACACCCTTGGGGTTGCCGGTGGTGCCGCTGGTGTAGTTCAGCGCAATCGCGTCCCACTCGTCAGCAGGCAACTGCCAGGCATGGGCGGCGTCGCCGGTGGCCAGAAAATCTTCGTAGGTGGTGCTGCCAATGCGCTTGACCTCACCCCTAAACAGCGCGTCTTCAACATCAATCACCAGCAGCGGCGTGGTGGCTTTGCGCAGCACGATTGCCTTTTGCATCAGGCCGGCAAATTCCACATCAACGATCACCACCCTGGCTTCGCCGTGGTCGAGCAAGAAAGCCAGTGTCTCGGCATCCAGCCGAGTGTTCAAGGCATTGAGCACTGCGCCTGTCACGGGAATACCGAAGTGGGCCTCGACCATAGGCGGCGTGTTGGGCAGCATCACGGCCACCGTGTCACCCTTGCCAATGCCGTGCCTGAGCAGCGCACTAGCCAATTGGCGGCAGCGGCTAAACACCTCGGCCCAATTGCGACGCAGCTCGCCATGGACCACGGCCAGCCGATCCGGGTAGACCTCGGCGGAACGCTCAATAAAGGCCAGCGGCGACAGCGCAGCGTAATTGGCCCCGGTGCGAGGTAAATCCTGCTCAAAAATGTTGACTTCGGGGTTGACGATGGCGGGCATGGGCAGTCTCGATAAGTTGTTTTTGGAAGTTTCAGAAGTCAACATATGGTAGCCCGGCGGAATTGTTGCCGACTGACCGTCCCGAATAAAGGCGGAAAGGCACAATACGGGCGTGTCCATACCGCAATCATTTATCCAGGAATTATTAGCCCGAGCCGACGTGGTCGACATTGTCGGGCGCTATGTGCAGCTCAAAAAAGGCGGCGCCAACTTCATGGGCTTGTGCCCTTTTCATGGCGAAAAATCCCCTTCATTCAGCGTCAGCCCAGCCAAGCAGTTCTACCATTGCTTTGGCTGCGGCAAAAACGGCAACGCCATCAGCTTTTTGATGGACCACGCAGGCATGACTTTCGTCGAAGCCGTCAAAGACCTGGCGCAGCAGTATGGCCTGCAGGTGCCCGAAGACGACGTATCGCCGCAAGACCGCGCCAAGGCAGTGCAGATACGCGAGCAGCAAATCACGCTGACCAGCGTGCTTGAAAAAGCCGGTATGGCTTACATCAAGCACCTGCGCGGCAGTGAGAAGGCCATCCATTACTTCAAAGGCCGCGGCCTGTCAGGCGAAATCGCCAAGACCTTTGGCCTCGGTTATGCGCCCGAGGGCTGGCGCAGCCTGGCCAGCGTCTTTCCTGACTACAACGACCCGTTGCTGGTTGAAAGCGGCCTGGTGATTACCGGCGAAGCGGGCGAAGAAAACGCTGCGGGTGAGGCCAAACGCTACGACCGCTTCCGTGACCGCGTGATGTTTCCGATTCGCAACGTCAAGGGCGAATGTATCGGCTTTGGCGGCCGCGTGCTGGGCGACGAAAAACCCAAATACCTGAACTCTCCCGAAACCCCGGTGTTCAGCAAAGGCCGCGAGCTGTACGGATTGTTTGAAGCCCGCACTGCGCTGCGTGAACACGGCTACGCGCTGGTCACCGAGGGTTATATGGACGTGGTGGCGCTGGCGCAGATGGGCTTTGCCAATTCAGTGGCCACGCTTGGCACGGCCTGCACCGCTGACCACGTACAAAAATTGTTCCGCTTCACCGATTCAGTGGTTTTCAGCTTTGATGGCGATGGCGCCGGCCGCCGCGCCGCCCGCAAGGCACTTGATGCCGCACTGCCCTTTGCCACCGACGTGCGCACCGTCAAGTTTTTGTTTTTGCCGTCTGAGCATGACCCCGACAGCTACATCCGCGAAAACGGCAAGGAAGGTTTTGCAGATTACGTGGCCAAAGCCGTACCGCTGAGCAAATTCATGCTGGAAGCTGCTGCCGAGGGCTGCGAACTGGACACCGCAGAAGGTCGCGCCCACATGGCCAGCAATGCTCGACCCTTGTGGGGCCTGCTACCCGACGGTGCACTCAAACGCCAGCTCATCGCAGAAATAGCCGACAAGGTGCTGATTGATGTTCGGGATTTACTGGATTTGTGGCAGCCCGCGCCCGGTTATTCAAAGAGCAACCGGCGTTCAGGCACATCAAGCAAGCCAGATAGCTATCAAAATAATAGCGCAACGCGCCCGAAAAAACTGCCGCGCAGTATTGATTCATCCTCAAATTTCGATCACACCCATGATCTGGGCGACGAGCGGGTTCAGGGCAACGGTGACCTGGGCTACCCAGGGTATTCCGATGACACCGACTACACCCAATCCGAGCCCTATTTTTCGCCGCCTACCGTAGCGCCTGGCATAACGCCGCGCCGGGGCACCGTCCGGGTCAAGGGCCGCCTGCTGCCCGCCAACCGCGAAGACCGGGTTTTGCGCTTGCTGCTGACCGAACCACAAAGCTGGGATCGCCTGAGCAGTGAAGAACACGTGCTGTTAAACGCACTGCCCGCCCCTCACGGGCCGCTTTTTGCGTGGTTCGAAAGCCAGTTGCATGAGCACGGCCCCCAGCCTTGGGCGGCCTTAAGGGAGGCGTTACGCGAGCACCCATTTGAAAAGCATGCCATCGCCCAGCTGACCCAAGTGCATGAAGGCATCGAAAGCGACTGGCTGGAAGTGCGCAACATTTTGAACCAGCTCACCAAGCTTGACCGGCAACGCGAAATGAGCGCGCTGGCACCCCGGGTGACCAGTGATCCGGCGGCCAGACAACGCTACTTGGTGTTGATGGCACTACTAAAAACGGTTAAGTAGCCGTGAAAAACTGCGGAAAACCAATTAAAATGCGCCTAAAAAACAGGCAATAGGGTATAATCCAAAATTAACTAGGTAAGCGCGACAGCAACACCTCCGGCACCGGCCTTCCGCAACCACGGAAACCTCATAAATGAGATGGCCACTTCCCGCAAGGACTGCACACCAAATGTTCGCCCATACGGCTTGCCTCGCCCACACTGATGTTTGGGTATTTTTTTGCCCCGTGCTTTGACATTTTTTGAAACTCTTTTTTCGAGGTTTCAGGGGATAAAAGCCGCCGGTGCTACGTGGCTAAAAGTTTTTTGACACCCCAGGGAGTTTGAGATGCCTTTGAAAAAGTCCATCAAGCCTGTCGCAGCCAAAGCCACGACCAAGGCACCGGTTGCGAACAAACCCGTCAAACCTGCTGTGGTTGAAAAAACCAGAAAACCCACCATATCCACAAAGACACCGGATACCAAAACATCGCCCGGCAAAGCGCCCGTGAAATCTGAAAAGTCCCCGAAGAAAGCCCCTATAGTGCCGACAAAATCCAGTCAAGCCAAGCTTATTGAAGCAGCAAATGCCCTGCTTGCCGCCGCAGCCCCTGCCAAGAAAAAACCAGGCCGCCCACCCAAAAATCCGGCTGCCGATGTAGAGAGCGCAGAGTCCGCAGCGGGCGGTGCCAAACGCGGTCGCAAGCCGAAGGCCGTGCCCAAAGGCGATGGTGAAGAAGACATGTCGGACATTGAAGCCGAGTTTGCAGAAGAACCGGCGGCTGAGACCACAACGACTGAAAAAGTCAAACCGCTGCGCATGAAGATCAGCAAGGCCAAAGAACGCGCCTTGATGAAAGAATTTGGCCTGGATGAAACGGTTTTGTCTGAAGAAGACATGCTCAAGCGCCGTATGCGTCTGAAAGCCCTGATCAAGCTCGGCAAAACACGCGGTTACCTGACCCATGGCGAAATTTCCGATCACCTGCCCGATAAACTAATCGACGCAGAAACCATGGAAGCTGTCATCAACACCCTGAACGATCTGGGTGTGGCGGTGTATGAGCAGACACCCGACGCCGAGTCCATGTTGATCACCAACAATGCGCCTGCAGGCTCGACCGAAGAGGAAGCTGAAGAAGCCGCAGAAGCTGCGCTATCGACCGTTGACAGTGAGTTTGGCCGCACCACGGACCCGGTACGCATGTACATGCGCGAAATGGGCACCGTCGAGTTGCTGACACGCGAAGGCGAAATTGAAATTGCCAAGCGCATTGAGGGCGGTCTCATGCGCATGATGGAGGCGATCTCTGAAAGCCCCGCCACCATTGCCGAAATTCTGCGTCTGGGTGAAGAAATCCGCGAAGGCAAGATCGTCATTTCTACGGTGGTTGACGGTTTCACCATTGCCAACGAGGCTGACGACTATGTAGCCGAAGAAGATTTTGACGAGTTTGACGAAGAAGACGACGACGATGGCAAGGGCGGCTCCAAAGCCCTGACCAAAAAACTTGAAGAGCTGAAAAAAGAAGCGTTGAGCCGTTTCGACAAAATCGCAGTTTTCTTCGAGAAGGTTCATAAAACCTACGACAAGGAAGGTTACGGCACGCCCACCTATATGAAGGCGCAAAAATCATTGAGCGACGAACTCATGACCGTGCGCTTTACAGCCAAGTCGATTGAAAAACTCTGCGATTTGTTGCGCGGCCAGGTGCTGGACGTGCGCAAAAAAGAACGCGAGCTGCGCAAGATCATTGTTGAGAAATGCGGCATGCCGCAAGAGACGTTTGTCAAAGATTTCCCACCCAATCTGCTGAACCTGAAATGGGTTGAAAAACAGGTCGCGTCCGGCAAGTCGTGGTCTGTGGTGATGGCCCGCAACATACCGCCGATTCAGGAACTGCAGCAAAAGCTCGCTGACCTGCAGGCACGTGTCGTGGTGCCGCTTGGCCACCTGAAAGACATCAACAAGCGCATGAACGAAGGCGAGTCCAACTCGCGTGATGCAAAAAAAGAGATGATCGAGGCCAACCTGCGCCTGGTGATCTCGATTGCGAAAAAGTACACCAACCGCGGCCTGCAGTTCCTGGACCTGATCCAGGAAGGCAACATCGGCTTGATGAAGGCGGTGGACAAGTTTGAATACCGTCGCGGCTACAAGTTCTCAACCTACGCCACGTGGTGGATTCGCCAGGCGATCACGCGGTCGATTGCCGACCAGGCCCGCACCATCCGCATTCCGGTGCACATGATCGAGACCATCAACAAGATGAACCGCCTGTCGCGCCAGCATTTGCAGGAGTTTGGGTTTGAGCCGGACGCCAGCATTTTGGCCGAGAAGATGGAAATTCCTGAAGACAAGATCCGAAAAATCATGAAGATCGCTAAAGAGCCGATCTCGATGGAAACGCCGATTGGTGACGATGACGACTCGCACCTGGGTGACTTTATTGAAGACGGCGCCAACACCGCACCGCTGGAAGCCGCCATGCAGGCCGGCCTGCGCGATGTCGTCAAGGACATCCTTGACAGCCTGACGCCACGCGAAGCCAAGGTGTTGCGCATGCGCTTCGGTATCGAAATGTCTACCGACCACACGCTGGAAGAAGTCGGCAAGCAGTTTGACGTGACGCGTGAGCGCATTCGCCAAATAGAAGCCAAGGCGTTGCGCAAACTCAAGCATCCGTCGCGCTCCGACAAACTGCGCAGCTTTATCGACACGCTTTAAAGGCCTGACGAGAAAATAAGGCCAGGGCCGCGCAAGCAAGCGCCGGTCACTGGCCTTTTTTAATGCTCAGGCGTGCATCAGGCCCACTCAGGGTTCAAGTAACCCGGTCTTGCGTACAAAGACGTCCAGAGGCACTGACCACAGTTTGCCGCCGTAGGTCAGTAATGCATGGCCGTCGTGGTCAGGCAACGGCCCGGTTTGTATCAGCATGGTGTCACTGCCACCGGCGCTGAAAGCCGCGTGCCAGCGCCGGGGGGCATCTGCACCCCAGAACTGGTCGTTTTCGGCATATAGCCAGAGGCTGGGTATTTTCACAAGTTTGCCGAAAGCGGCATAGGTTTTGGTGAGATTTTCAGGTTTGCAGCTTTTGCCAGGCGAGACCGCCGGGTAGCCGCCCGCACCGCCGGCGAAATTAACGCTGGCAAGCACACCAGGCAGATTCAACACCGAGGCCGCAACCGTGGTCAGACCACCCACAGACTGGCCTTCGAGCAGAATGCGGTCTTTTTGGACCCAGGACTGCTGTGTGGCCCAACCATGCACGGCCACTACAACCTCGCTGGCATTGCGGCCGACCTTTGTGAAATCAGGGTCGGTGATACAGGTGCTGCCGCTCCAGCGCGCCGCTGAATTTTCGCGGTCGGAACCACCGGTTTCACCGTAGCCCGGTCGCACCGGCGCTACCACAGCAACGCCTTTGCGCAACCAGTAATTGGCATGCCCCACCGGCACAGGATACTGCAACTTGTCACGGTCAGCCTGGAGTGGTGCCCGGCCATGGGAAAAAATCACCAGCGGGAAGGGCCCTGCACCCTGCGGCTTGTAAACATGCGTGACGACCTGATAAACGGTACCGTCTATCGTCAGCGGCAAGGTCAGGACATCCGGGCGTTGTTGTGCAGCAGGCTGAGCGGCTGCAAGCCCGCACAGCAGACACGATAGCGTCAGGAGTACTGCAGCAGAAAAACAGACTGGAGAACGAACGGTCTGCAGAGGCGGACACCGGACGAACTGCGTTGAACCAGGTAACGTCATTTCGGCCTCTTTTTTTGGGGAATGTTTCTGCCTTACGGGGCAACAAAAACGGGCGCCAGCAGCTATTGAAAGCATAGCATCTACCCGCACACTGACAACAAAATCAGTCTAACATGCCACACCCAGCAGCCGATCCAGCAACGCGGGCCGCTGCAGCAAATCCAGCGCGGACCCGGCGTGCACCACCGTGCCCCGATCCAATACCACGGCGCTGTCAGAAATCTTCAGGATGGCCTGCGGGTGCTGCTCGACAATGATGGCGGCCAGGCCTTCTTCGCGCGTGATGCGGCGAATCGCCTTGAGCAGTTCTTCAACAATGATGGGCGCCAGACCTTCCAGCGGCTCATCGAGCAGCAGCAGTTTGGGGTTGAGCACCAGCGCACGGCCAACGGCCAGCATTTGCTGCTCGCCACCCGACAGCTGCGTGCCCAGGTTGCTTTTGCGCTCCGCCAGGCGCGGGAACATGCCGTACACGCGCTCGGGTGTCCACGCACCGGGTCGCGCCACGGCGGTGAGGTTTTCATCAACGGTGAGGGACTTGAAAATATTCCGTTCTTGCGGCACCCAGCCAATGCCTGCTGCGGCCCGCTCGTGGGCCGGCAACTTGTGCAACGCCACCCCGCCCAGGGTGATGCTGCCCGCGTGTTGGCGCGTGGCACCTGCCAGCGTGTTGATCAAGGTGGTTTTACCGGTGCCGTTGCGACCCAGCAATGCCAGCGTTTGGCCTTCTTCAAGCGCCAGGGAAATGTTGCTTAGAACCACCGCTTCACCGTAACCAGCGCTCACGCCTTCAACCCGGAGCAACTCAGCCATGATTTTTTGCCCCTACGCTTGCCACAACGCGCGCACCGGGGGACGCGCTGCCCCTTTCATCAAGAGAAGGGGCAGGCATGCCGTCGGACGGCCCGACATCGTGCCCCTCCTCGCCATGCCCCAGGTAAACAGCCTTGACCCGGGGATCGTTGGCAATCTGCTCCGGATCGCCTTCGGTCAGCACTGTGCCATTGACCAGCACCGTCATGCGCTTGGCAAAGCTGAAAACCAGATCCATATCGTGTTCGATCAATAAAACTGAAACGTCTGCAGGCAAGGCCGCCACGGTTTTCAAAAGCTCTTCACGTTCGCCTGCGGGCACACCGGCAACTGGCTCGTCGAGCAGCAGTACGCGTGGTTCACAGGCCAGCGCAATGGCAATTTCAAGCAGGCGGCGTTTGCCGTAGGCCAGTACGTTGGTGGGCTGGTTCATGACTTCCGTCAAGTGAAACTGGGCCAGCAGTTCCGCACAGCGGTCAACCACGCGGGCGTTGTTGCCCAGGGCTTGCCACCAAGTCGCGCCCAGGCCGAGCTGCTGTGAGACCGTGAGCGCCAGCGTTTGCAACGGCGTGAGCGAGTCAAACAGCTGGTTGATCTGGAAGGTACGCACCATGCCGCGCTTGACACGCCGATGCGGTGCCAGCTGGGTGATGTCTTCGCCCAGCAGCGTGATGCGGCCCTCGGTCGGCTGCAATACACCCGTGAGCAGATTGATCAGGGTCGTCTTGCCTGCGCCGTTGGGGCCGATCAGCGCATGGCGCGCGCCTTTTTTCAAATTGAGCGTGACGTTGTTGGTCGCTGCGATACCGCCAAAGCGCATCACCAGACCTTCGGCAGACAGCACTGCTTCCCGCATGTTTTCTGAAGTGTTCAGGCTCATGTGCGGCTCCGTCCAACCCATTTGGCTTTCCAGGTCCAGGGACGCAGCAGCGTCTCGCGGCCAACCAGCATCAACACCACCAGAAACAGACCAATCCAGAAAGTCCAGTATTGCGGGGTGATGGATGAAATCACGTCCTGCATCAGCTTGAAAACAACCGCGCCAGCAATGCCGCCATACAGCCAGCCCGTGCCGCCGATGACCAGAATCAGCATGACATCAGCAGAGCGGTCGAATGCAAACACATCGAGCGATGCAAAGCCTGTGGTCTGCGCCAGCAGCGCACCCGCAGCGCCGGCAACGCCTGCCGATATCGCGTAAATCACGGCTAACCGCGATGACACCGGCACGCCAATGGCCATGGCGCGCAGCCGGTTGTCCCGAATAGCCATCAGCGTAGCGCCAAATGATGAGCTGGTTAACCTGCGGGCCAGTACAAAAAGCACCAGCACCACTGCCAGCGAATAGCAGGCCGATGTCCGCCCGGCCAGATCAAACTCGAACTTGCCCAGCAGAGGCCCCATCACCACGCCCTGCAGGCCGTCTGCACCGCCGGTAATGTCGCTGAACTTGTTGGCCAGCTCCAGCAGCAGCAATGCCACGCCGAGTGTGACCATCAGCCGGGTCAGGTCACTGCCGCGCAGCACGGTCAGGCTGCACAGCCCACCCAGCACAGCAGACACGCCAATGGCGACAGCCAGGCCGACCAGCGGATCAGGCATCACGAGCTTGGCGAACAGCGCCGCCGT
>JANXTM010000031.1 GCA_025352405.1 Polaromonas sp. | reverse complement strand
AATTCATTTCATCAAGGAACACCCGCTTGCGCGTGCGCTTGGTGACCAATCCAAACCCAGCGGTGGCGAGTGTGCTTTGCTTCATAAACATAGTGTCACCCAATCAGCATTCAACGGGAGGGGTTTTGCAGACCTTCCCTATCAGCTTCGGCCGCGTGAGGGGTATTTTTTTGTCTGTACGTTTCCAACTTTCTTGATTGGTCGGCGTCGAAAGCTCCAAATCTCAAGCAGGCACTTTGGGCCAGATGCGGAAAGTGTCGAATGTCCGGTAACTGCAAGTTGAAATATGTCCACTAAAGCGGGTGAAGTCCACCATCGACTGCCATGTCCCCCGAGTTAAACGGCGTAGCTTTAGCAAGCGCCATCCAGATCGCAAATGGCAATTCCATGGCTGGCCGCTTGGCCGCATTACGCGCTACATGCAATTTTTCAGCTTCAGCAATCAGCACACCACATTCCTCTGGCACATCCGTTTCCTGCCCAATTGGCCGGCCTTTGCCGTCACAGCCCAGGACGTACCAGCACTGCCCGCCCACATCAAGATAACTGTCGCGCTTGTGTTTGAGCTTGAGGTCACCCAGCAAGTCAGCCCGGCTGACTTTGATCTCATGAACGATGGGCTCCATGTAGCCCGCCACGGTAGTGTTACGGATCGAAAACACATCGGGCCGGCATAGTCTCCAGAGGACAACTTGTGCATCTTCTGTCAATACCGATACCTGCGCGCGCAGGCTCAGATTCGTCCAGACCAAGCGCCCCTCACGCGCGAGCATGTGCGCAACCCGCTCAACCAGAACTTCATGGGGCGCGCGATTGCTTCTGTTCTTCTGGATTGACCGGGCCAGATACGCTATGCCCCCGTCGGTCACGCGAACGACCTCATGCCCGGTGATCTCAGTACGCCTCTCCAGCATTCCAGCCGCAATCAGTTCAACTTCCAACATGTCTTGATAGGGCCATCCCGCCGAGCGGTAAATCTCTCGCAGTCGTTTGACATGGTGACGACCTAATGAGTCGAGTTGGAACGAATGCTCACCCGCAGTTGATGGAGACTTCCCGTTCATACATTCAGTCATGGTTTCAGTCATGGCTTTGGTCATGCTTTGGCAATCGCCATGTCATCCCAGCAAGTGGTGTAAGCCGGCGTGCGCCTTTCCTGCTTCATGACCCAGGCCCTGCGCTCTCCCGCCAAGCCAGCGCTGGCCATCAGCACCGTGCCCCGGCCAAACCGCTGGTTCAGACCATCAAGCGTCGCCATCAAGGGACTACGGTCCCGGATCTCCTCCTGTTCATCAAACGCCAACTCTCTTTGATGAACAGTATCAGCCTGCAAATCCATGAGCATCACACCCGCCTTCGCATAGTTAAAGCCGGGCCGGTAAATGCCCTTAAGCCCCGACAGCGCTGCGGTCACCAGGGTGGCGGTATCGGCGGTCGGTCTTCTCAGCGGCATACACACAGAGCGGCTGTACTGGGCATCCTGGCGGAATGGGCTGGTGCGAATAAAGCACATCAGCTGTTGGGCAGTGCTGCCTTGTTTGCGTAGCTTTTCAGCGGCGCGACTCGCAAAGTGCGTTACAGCTTCATTCAAGTCGGACAGCGCTGTGACTGGATGCCCAAATGATCGGGTACAGGCGATCTCTTTCTTGGGAGCCGGGGCGTCGTCCAGATCCATGCAGGCAGTTCCTTGAAGTTCTCGAACCGTGCGTTCAACCACCACAGAGAATTTGGCCCGAATGGTGGCTGCATCAATCCTGATCAGGTCCAGCGCTGTCATCACCCCGCCTGCATTGAGCTGTTCAGCGATGCGTCTGCCGATACCCCAGACTTCCTGGACCGGTGTCGCCGCCAGCACCAACTCAAAGGCATCAGGGCTCAGACTCCCAAAGTCACAAATCTGCGCCAGTTGCTCGGGATAGATGCCCGGCTTTCGCTCCGCCGTCTTGGCAACATGATTGGCCAGTTTGGCCAGCGTCTTGGTGGGTCCGATACCAATGCAGCAGGGAATGCCGACCCATTGCAGGATTCTGGACCGTATCTTGAAGCTGCGCTCGACAAGGTTGCCGCGAACTCCAGTCAGGTCAATGAAGGATTCGTCGATGGAGTAAATCTCCTGCTTCGGCCCCAGGCCCGCTGCCAGGCTCATCATCCGGTCGCTGAGGTCACCGTACAGGGCAAAGTTTGCCGACAGCGCTACCAGCTCTGAGGACTCCGCCAAATGCTGAATCTTGAACCAGGGCGCACCCATGGCAATGCCCAGAGCTTTGGCTTCATTGCTGCGGGCGATGGCACATCCATCGTTGTTGGACAGCACCACCACCGGGCGGCCGACCAAGCTGGGACGGAAAGCCCGCTCGCAGCTCACATAAAAGTTGTTTCCATCGACCAGCGCGTACATCTGAAGTTCTTCTCTCAATTTCCTGATGGCATCGAATATTCAACTGCGACCAACAGCGGCAAGGCTAGGTGACGAATTGCTTGATGGAACTGGTCACCACGCCCCACACTTCAATGGTTTGCCCCTCTTTCGGGACAATGTCCGGGAAAGTGGGGTTAGCAGCCTTCAGCTTGGTGCGCCCACCACGCTGGTAGAAGTATTTGACGGTCAGGTCCCCATCCACAATGGCAACCACCACATGGTTGTGCCTGGCCTTGACGGCACGGTCCACCACCAGAATATCGTTGTCAAAGATCCCCGCATCGATCATGGAGTGGCCCCGCGCGCGCAGAAAGTAGGTTGCCTGGGGGTGGGTGACCAACACCTGAACCAAATCGATGCGCTGTGCGCCGAGGTCGTCGGCTGGGGACGGAAACCCAGCGCACACCTGGTTGCCCAGAAACAGGGCCAACAGCGGGGTAGCGCCCACCAAGGTTGGGTGGGATAAATTCTCTATACTGGACATAATCACAGTATATGGCCAGATCGCCTTTTTCAACCGATGCCGTCAGTAGATTGACTGGATCTGGCTCGAACGCTTCACAATGTCAGGCATGGCGCTGAGCCTCTCCACGACGATGACCGATCACCTTCAACTGGAATCCGTATGTGTAGTCACTATCAGGCCCTCAAAGACCAGGCACGCTTGAAGCGCTATTTCGACGCGCACCCTGCAGAGCCAGAGCCCAAGTCAGACATGTGGCCTGGCTACGTGGGAAGTTTCTTGCGGCAACATCCGTATGCGGGGGTGGGGGATGACGTCGTACCGCCGACCGAGCATCTGTCCGGCTTATTTGGCTTGGTGCCGCATTGGGCACAAGATACCAAGATCGCCAAACATACCTTCAACTGCCGTTCTGAAACCGCAGCTGAAAAACCCAGCTTCCGTGATGCCTGGCGTAAATCCCAGCACTGCGTGATTCCGGTAGAAGCCATCTATGAGCCAGACTGGCGAACCGGCAAGGCAATTGCCACCAGGATTGTTCGGATCGATGGCGCACCCTTTGGCATTGCTGGCATGTGGTCATCCTGGAAGTCTGACAAAGGCGACATCATTTACAGCTTCACCATGTTGACCATCAACGCAGACGCCCACCCTTTGATGCAGAACTTTCATAAGCCTACCGATGAAAAGCGCATGGTCGTCGTCTTACCGCCTGAGCGATACCAGGATTGGCTGCGCGCCAAGCCGGATCAAAGCATGGCGTTCTTGCAGCCTTTTCCTGCGGATGCGTTTGAGTCGCATTGGGTGGACAAGGCACCACACACCTCAGCAGTCGCGACTAAATCGACGAGCGCCTCCGTATGAAGCCCTTTTCAGTTCTATTCGTTTGCATGAGCAAGGGCACGGCACACATTGCCAGCGCAGGACTGGCTGGCGATAAACGGAACTGGGCGATTAAGCAGGAGCGCAGGACGCCGGGCTACACAACCTTTTGGGTGGACATGCCGATTGCCCAGGCATAACCGCGGGCTTTATAGTTCAACCCCATGTTTGATCGCTTTGTTTTCTGGCTGGTTCTTGCACTGCAGGTACCCACCAGATCAATGGTGGCGTGGGTCGCCGCTTTGGCATCGTCGACCGACCAAAGCGCGCCATTGCTTTGCGTCTGTTCCAGAACCCGAATAATCGTGATTTGCTGGGCTTGTTGTTCGGTCAATGACATGACGAAATGTATCGCACGCTGAGTTAGGGAAGCTCTGCAAAACCCAGCCAACCGTTGGGTTCTGAGAAACGTTGTAGGTTGATGAAGCAAATCAGCCTTGCCACCACCGGATTTGAACTGGTCACCAAGAGAACGCGCAAACGCGTATTCCTTGACGAGATGAACCTGGTGGTGCCTTGGACAGAGCTGGTGGGTCTGATTGATCCGTTTGCGTCGAGTGGAACAACGGCCAAAGGCGGACGACCGGCGTTTGCGGTGGAGACGATGCTGCGCATTCACTTTCTTCAACAATGGTTTGGCTTGAGCGACCCGGCGATGGAAGAAGCTCTGCATGACATCGCGCTCTACTGCGAATTTGCACGTCTTGATCCAGGGGCCATGCGCCTGCCCGATGAGACCACCATCCCGGGCGCTGTCAAGGTAGTTGCCGCAAAAGTTTGATGCTCAAGACCGGCACGGTGGTCGATGCCACCTTGATTGCTGCGCCCAGCTCGACCAAAAACAGCAGCGGCGAACGTGACCCCGAGATGCACCAGGCCAAAAAGGGCAACCAATGGCACTTCGGCATGAAGGCCCACATCGGGGTGGATGCCGATTCGGGTGTGGTGCATACCGTCATCGGCACGGCAGCCAACGTCAATGACGTGACCCAGGGGTATGGTTTGCTGCATGGTCAAGAGTCTGTGGTGTTTGCCGATGCCGGCTATCAAGGTGTGGCCAAACGTGAAGAAGCCACTGGCGTGCCGTGGCAAGTGGCCATGCGTCCAGGCAAGCGCCGGGCGCTGGATAAGCACTCCCCTTGGGGCAGTTTGCTGGACAAGGCCGAAAAGCTCAAGGCCAGTGTGCGGGCCAAAGTAGAGCATCCATTTCGAGTCGTCAAATGCCAGTTCGGTTTCACAAAGGTTCGCTACAAGGGGCTTGCCAAGAACACCGCGCAACTCCTCACGCTGTTTGCGCTGAGTAATTTGTGGATGGCCCGCAGGCAGCTCATGGGTGGGCAGGCATGAGTGCGCCAGTACGGCGGGTAAGCGAGCGCAAGCAGCCCCAAGGGGCTGCAAATCCGGGGAAAAATGCGCCGCTGTTCGGTGCATTCCCTGTTCATGTTTCATCGCGTGAACTTTTACCCCTCAACCCGCGCGAAAACTTGGGTTCTGCAGACCTTCCCTAGAGTACTTTTGCGGCTGTTAGCGGCTGCCTCTTGCGACTACCATGCAGGCAGTTTTGCACTGGAGACCTGCGCTTGGCACCATCCCTGAGTTCCCCCTACCCCCACCTTCTGGCACCG
>JANXTM010000260.1 GCA_025352405.1 Polaromonas sp. | reverse complement strand
CTAACGTAATGTATACCGCAAAACCTGCGGTATAAAAATGGCGCTGCAACATAATCTGGACATCAAAATCTCCTAAAAGTGGCTTGCCTGCTGGGTTTCAAGACAATATACTGTAATTTTGTACAGTTATAAAAGAATCATGAAACCCCACAACCCGCCTTTGCAATCTTTACGCTTGCTTGACCAGGTCAGGGAGCGGATTCGTTACCTTCACTATAGCCTGAGTACTGAAAAAACCTACCTGTATTGGGTCCGGTTTTACGTCCGTTGGCATGGCCGCAACGGCACGATGACGCATCCGCGCGACATGGGGGCCAAGCAGGTTGAGGCTTTTTTAACGATGCTGGCGACTGAGCGCAAAGTATCTGCGTCTACGCACAACCAGGCCTTGAGTGCGCTGCTGTTTTTGTATCGTGAGGTACTGGAAGAAGATTTGCCGTGGTTAACCGACATCAATCGGCCCACCCAAGTGCGCCGCATCCCGTCGGTGTTGACCAAAGACGAAGTTGCTGGCCTGCTGGCAGAGATGGACGGTGTCACGGCTTTGCTGGCGCGCTTGCTGTATGGCACAGGCATGCGGCTGATGGAAGGTATGCGTTTGCGCGTCAAAGATGTTGACTTTGACCGCCACGTGATCATTGTTCGAGAGGCCAAGGGCAACAAAGACCGGGTCGTGATGCTGCCACGCTCTTTGGCCCCGGCTTTGCGTCAGCAAATGCTGGCGGCCCGCAAACTGTGGCAAGCCGATCGGCAGGCGCAGCGCGCCGGGGTGCAGGTGCCTGATGCGCTGGAGGTCAAATACCCGCGCCTTGGGCAAACTTGGGGTTGGTTCTGGATGTTCCCGTCACCTACTTTGTCAGTTGACCCGCGCAGCGGTATCGAGCGGCGGCATCACTTGTTTGAGGAAAGACTGCAACGCGCTTTAAAGCTGGCTGTGCCGATGGCGGGGATCGTCAAGCCCGTGTCGGTGCATACCTTGCGGCACAGCTTTGCTACGCATTTGCTGCAATCGGGCACAGACATTCGCACTGTGCAAGAACTGCTGGGCCACAGTGATGTGAGCACGACCATGATTTACACGCATGTGCTGAAGGTGGCAGCTGGGGGCACGGCTAGCCCACTAGACGCGCTTGCTAGCATGGCTGCGTAACCGGCCGCTTGCGCTGCGATGCAGCCAGTTGGCCATGCCGGGTTGTCCATAAAGGTGAAGTCGGCTGCCGTCTTTCTGGCGCTCGTGCTGCGACCGGACGAAGCTCTCAAGGATAATCACTGCCATGAGCGGCAATACCTTCGGAAATCTCTTCGCAGTCACCAACTTTGGTGAATCCCACGGCCCGGCCATCGGCTGCGTGATTGACGGCTGCCCGCCCGGCATGCTGCTTTGCGAGGCCGATATCCAGACCGATCTGGACCGTCGCCGTCCCGGTACCAGCCGCCATGTGACGCAGCGCAATGAGCCCGATGCGGTTGAGATTTTGTCAGGCGTGTATCAGGGCAAGACCACCGGCACCCCAATTTGCCTCTTGATAAAAAATACCGATCAGCGCAGCAAGGATTACGGCAACATCCTGGATACTTTTCGTCCTGGTCACGCTGATTACACCTACCTGCACAAATACGGCTTGCGCGATCCGCGGGGCGGTGGCCGCGCCTCGGCGCGCCTGACGGCGCCCATGGTGGCCGCCGGTGCAGTGGCTAAAAAATGGTTGTTTGAAAAACACGGCACCACTTTTCGCGGCTGCATGACGCAGATTGGTGAGGTGGTGATTCCTTTTGAGTCGTGGGCGCACGTGTCCGATAACCCGTTTTTTGCACCTGTGGCCGATGTTGCTCACCTTGAAGATTACATGGACGCCCTGCGCAAGGCGGGTGATTCGTGCGGTGCGCGTATTCGGGTCGTGGCTTCGGCTGTGCCGGTGGGCCTGGGCGAGCCGCTGTTTGACAAACTCGATGCCGACATTGCCTTTGCCATGATGGGCATCAATGCGGTCAAGGGCGTTGAGATTGGCGCCGGTTTTGCCAGCGTGGCCCAACGCGGCACCACGCATGGCGATGGCCTGTCGCCTCAGGGATTTATGTCCAATAATGCGGGCGGTGTGTTGGGCGGTATCAGCACAGGGCAAGACCTGGAAGTGTCAATTGCAATCAAGCCGACCAGTTCCATTACGTCGCCGCGCCCATCAATTAACATCAGCGGCAACCCGGCTGAAGTGATAACCAAAGGCCGGCA
>JANXTM010000215.1 GCA_025352405.1 Polaromonas sp. | reverse complement strand
AGCTCCTGGCCTGGAATGCGCGGGTTGCGCGGCTTCACGCCAGTAGCCAGAATCACCTCGTCAAACTTTCGGGCCAGCAGGTCGGCGGCCTCGATCCGCGTATTCAGGTGCAGCCTGACGCCGGTGCGCGTGATGCGCTGCTCAAAGTAGCGCAGCATTTCTTCAAACTCTTCTTTGCCAGGCACGCGTTTGGCAAGGTTGAACTGACCGCCAATCATGCCGGCAGCGTCGAACAGATCAACACCGTGGCCGCGCTCAGCCAGCGTGGTGGCGGCTGCCAGGCCCGCAGGACCAGCACCAATCACCGCCACACGTTTTTTGGCAGGTGCCACCTTGATGATTAGGTCCAGCTCGTGCCCGGCGCGCGGGTTGACAAGACAGCTGGCCAGTTTGGCTTTAAATGCGTGGTCTAGACAAGCCTGGTTGCAGGCAATGCAGGTGTTGATCTCATTACTGCGGCCCTGCACGGCCTTGTTGACGAACGCCGGGTCAGCCAGAAAAGGCCGAGCCATGCTGACCATGTCCGCGCAGCCGCTGCTGAGCACCTGTTCAGCGACTTCGGGCATGTTCAGGCGGTTGCTGGTGATGAGCGGAATCGTGAGGCCCGCAGCGTGCAGGTTATCGCGCAGTTTCTTGGTGACCCAGGTAAAAGCCCCGCGCGGCACCGAAGTGGCAATGGTGGGTACCCGCGCTTCGTGCCAGCCAATGCCGCTGTTGATCAGTGTGGCGCCAGCGGCTTCAACCGCCTTGGCCAGCAGCACGACCTCGTCCCAGCTGCTGCCGTCGGGAATCAGGTCGATGATTGACAGGCGGTAAATCAAAATAAAGTCAGGCCCGACAGCCTCACGCGTGCGCCGAACAATTTCAACCGCCAAACGCATGCGGTTGGTATAGCTGCCGCCCCAGTCGTCTGTGCGCTGGTTGGTGTGCGTCACCAGAAACTGGTTGATCAGGTAGCCTTCGCTGCCCATGATTTCAACGCCGTCGTAACCTGCATCGCGGGCCAGCATGGCACAGCGAACGAAAGCGCGAATTTGCCGCTCAATGCCTGCGGCACTCAGCTCCCGCGGCGTAAACGGTGAGATCGGGCTTTGAATGCGCGACGGTGCCACGCACAGCGGGTGGTAGCCGTAACGGCCGGTGTGCAAAATCTGCAGCGCAATCTTGCCATCCTCGGCGTGCACGGCATCGGTCACCTGCTTGTGTCGGCGTGCCGCGCCTGCACTGGCCAGCATGCCGGCAAACGGTTTGGTCCAGCCTTCGATGTTGGGTGCAAAACCACCTGTGACCATCAACCCGACACCGCCGCGCGCGCGCTCTGCAAAATACGCTGCCATCGCCGGGAAATGCTTGCGCCCATCTTCAAGCCCAGTGTGCATGCTGCCCATCAGAACCCGGTTTTTCAAAGTAGTGAAGCCCAGGTCCAGCGGTGCCAGAAGGTGAGGGTAAGTGGAACTCATTCCATGTCCATTTCAATGCGATGCGCTGTTGCTTCGCCTTGCCGTGCCAGAGCACTGTCTGCGGCTTCGCGCCTAGTCTCGCATCGAAATGGAAACGGAATCCGGTGTGTAGCCAAGCGCAGGTCTCCAATGCAAAACTGCCTGCATGGTAGTCGCAAGACGGAGCAGCTGACAGCCGAAAAGGTACTCTAGGGGACAGGCTCTACCTAACCTTGGGGCAAACCCTGAAACGCATTGGAAAACCTGGTGCGCTACTGATTAAATAGCGCATAGCCACCGTAGTTGCTGGCCTAGGGGTTCTTTTTTAGGGCAATTGCAGCTTCATTGACGAGCGCCGGGCCCTTGTAGATCAGGCCGGTGTAGATTTGCACCACATCAGCCCCGGCCCTGATTTTTGAGACTGCATCTGTGCCGCTCATCACGCCACCCACACCGATGATCGGAAAACTTTTGCCCAGCGCAGCGCGCAGCTGGCTGATGACGCGGTTGCTTGCCTGAAGCACCGGCGCACCACTCAGGCCACCTGCCTCTTCGGCGTGGCGCATGCCCTTGACGGCCTCGCGGCCAAGGGTGGTGTTGGTGGCCACCACGCCGTCCATGGCGTGACGCTTCAAGGTGGCCGCGATGACGCCGACCTGCGACGCGTCAAGGTCAGGCGCGATTTTCACAAAAATTGGCACGCGTTTGCCGTACTGTCTGGCCAGCAACTCGCGGCGCTCGGCAATGCTGGCCAGCAGCGCATCAAGGGCATCGTCACTTTGTAATGCGCGCAGGTTTTTGGTGTTGGGGCTGGAAATATTGACGGTCACGTAGTCTGCGTGGGTGTAAACACCATCGAGGCAAATCAGGTAGTCGTCCACCGAATTTTCAATCGGTGTGGCGGCATTTTTGCCAATGTTCAGGCCCAAAATCAGGGGGCTGCCAGAGGCCTGTTCGCGCACACGTGATTGCGCGACGTTGGTTAAAAAGGCCGCCAGTCCTTCATTGTTAAAGCCCAGCCGGTTGATCAGCGCGTTGGCTTCCGGCAGGCGAAACATGCGCGGCTTGGGGTTACCGGGCTGGGCCAGGGGGGTCACGGTGCCGACCTCTACAAAACCAAAACCCATGGCCGCCAGGCCGTCAATGCAGCGGGCATTTTTATCCAGCCCTGCGGCCAGCCCCAGGCGGTTGGGAAATCGCAAGCCAGCCAGCTCGACCGGGTCATCGACCCGGTTGGCGCAGTAGGCCAGCGCCAGTGGCGTACCTTGGGTACGCGCCAGCGAGGTCATGGTCAATTCATGGGCGGTTTCAGCGTCCAGGCCAAATAAAAACGGGCGGGCCAAGGCATAAACAGAAGAAGGGAGCAGGGACATTGGATAATTTGGGAATTCTGTGCGAGTGTTTGCCATTGTCGCAAACCTGCACCACACCCTTTCATTTTTCAATCTTCCAAACCAGCATTCCAACCAGCATGACTCAAAACGAACTTAAAACACTGGTCGGCCAGGCCGCGCTTAAATATGTGCAGGCGGGCAGCATCGTCGGCGTCGGCACGGGCTCGACGGTCAATAAATTCATCGACGCGCTGGCCAGTATGAAGGACAGCATTGCCGGGGCGGTGTCCAGCTCCGTTGCGTCTACCGAACGATTACAGGCGCTTGGCATCAAGGTGTTTGACGCCGCAGAAGTGGACGAGCTAGCGGTTTACATCGACGGCGCAGATGAAATTGACCACGCGGGCTACATGATCAAGGGTGGCGGTGCGGCGTTGACGCGGGAGAAAATCGTGGCGGCGCAATCACGCCAGTTTGTATGCATTGCGGACGACTCCAAGCTGGTGCAAACGCTGGGACATTTCCCGGTACCGGTTGAGGTTATTCCCATGGCAGCCAGGCGCGTCGCGCGGCAGTTTGCAGCGCTCGGTGGCTTAGCTGTTTTGCGGCTGGAGGGCGGTGTGCCGCTGGTCACCGACAACGGTCAGCACATTCTCGATGTCACCGGGCTGAAGATTGCCGATCCTCTGGGTTTCGAGTCTCAAATCAACCAGTGGCCCGGTGTGGTGACGGTGGGTGTGTTTGCCTTTCAGAAAGCCCAGGTGTGTCTGCTGGGCGGGCCGGGTGGTGTCAAAACGATGCTGTTTTGACACCACCCGGCACCCGACGTCGGGGGCCTAGAACTTGATACCTGCCGGGTTGTTGGCTGACGCCGCTGGTGGCGCTGCCACAGGGCGTACGGGTGGTGCTGCGTTTGCCACTGCGGGCGCGGCAGAAGGCGCTGCAGCTACCGCAATCAGCGGCGTAGCCGCCGCTTGTCGGTAGTTGGCCGGCAGCACGGATGCCGCGGGGTAGCCTGCAGCGTTTAAAAACTGCGTCCATTCGGCGTCTGAAAACCCATTGAGCTGTTGACCGCCAATGGTCGCAAATGGCAGTGAGGTGTCGCTACTCAGGCGTTGCAAGGCCTTGCTGTCTTCCGGCGTGAGAATAGTTTTTTCGGTGAAGGGGATGCCTCGGCCCGTTAACAAAGAGCGGGCTGATGCGCACGGACTGCAGTTGTCACCGGTGTACAGCGTGACCGGATATTTGTTGGCAATTTGCCTCAACTCGTACGGAAGCGTACCGCCTGCTGGAGCGCTGCTCTTGCCAGTGCTGCCGGCCGAGGAGATGGTCTTGGCATTGCTTGCGGCCGACGGTGGCTGGTCTGAAAAAGACACCTTGCCATCCGGGTCGACGATACGATAAACCTGCTGGGCATTTGCCGCATCAACCAGTAAAATCGTAGCCGCCATGGCCATCGCAGCGCTTGTCAAGAACTTGATTGTGTTGGACGCCATGCATTCCTCCTTGGATCGTTACCTGTCTGTCAAAGACTGTATTTTGCGCCAGGCAAACCTATTAATCGGGGTGATATTGTCTCAGCACCATTAAGTGTGTCAGCTATTGCAAACGATACACTGGGCACATCCTTTTTTTGCCCCAATAACCCATGACCATTCGCGAAATTCTCAAAATGGGCGATCCCCGCCTTCTGCGGGTCGCCCAGCCGGTCTTGGCGTTCGACACCGACGAGCTGCATCTGCTTGTTCTGGACATGTTCGACACCATGCGCGCTGTCAGTGGCGCGGGCCTGGCAGCCCCGCAAATCGCCGTAGATTTGCAATTGGTCATTTTCGGTACCGACCAGGTCAACCCGCGGTACCCCGATGCGCCACTGGTGCCGCGTACCGTGCTGCTGAATCCGGTCATCACACCAGTTGGCCTTGAGGAGGAAGACGGTTGGGAGGGCTGCTTGTCGGTACCTGGCCTGCGTGGTTTGGTGCCCCGTTTCTCAAACATTCGCTACACCGGGTTTGACCCCTACGGTGACCCGATAGACCGCACGGTAGGCGGCTTTCATGCGCGGGTGGTGCAACATGAGTGCGATCATCTGGTAGGTAAACTCTACCCCCTGCGGGTGCGCGACTTCACGCAGTTTGGTTTTACCGAGGTGCTTTTTCCAGGGCTGGATGCAGCCGACGATTAATCGTTCAGGGCCTGCAGCAACTCGGTCTCAATAGCGATCTGTGCCTTGTTGTGTTGCAGCTCTGCCCCGTCAATCAAAAAGGTGTCTTCTACCCGCTCACCCAGCGTGGTGACTTTGGCCAGTTGCAGGTTAATGCGGTGCCTGGCCAAAACCCGCGCAATTAGGTATAGCAGGCCCGCGCGGTCGCTGGCGGATACGCTTAGCAACCAGCGCTGGGCTTTTTCATCGGGCCGCAAATCTACACGCGGTGCAATCGGAAAACTCTTGACGCGGCGCGACATGCGGCTTTTCCCCGGTGAAGGCAGCGGGCCTGGGTTTTCAATGGTGTTGTCCAGGTTGGCCTCAACCATGGCAGCCAGTTCGCGGAAATGGTCTGCCAAGTCCGGACTGATGACCTGAAATGTATCGAGCGCGTAACCGTTATTCGCCGTGTGGATTTTGGCATCAAGGATGCTGAAACCGGCCTCGTCAAAATAACCACATATGCGCGCAAACAGGTCGGGTGCATCGGGTGTATACACCAGCACCTGCATACCCTCACCGGCTGATGACAGGCGTGCCCGGACAATAGCTTTTGCCTTGCCGACGTGGCGAGACAACTGGCGTGCATGCCAGGCAATGTCGGAGGCCTCGTGGCGCATGAAATAGCTCACATCCAGGGTTTGCCAAAGCGCTTTGTGTGACTCAAAAGGCTCGGCATACAGCGCAAGAGAGATCAACGCCTCACGCTTGCGGGCCTCGACTTCGGCGTCGGCATCGGGGGCCCGGCCGCCCAGTACCCGCAGGGTGTAGCGGTACAGGTCTTCCAGCAGCTTGCCTTTCCAGGCGTTCCACACCTTGGGGCTGGTGCCCCGAATATCAGCCACCGTGAGCAGATACAAGGCGGTGAGGTAGCGCTCATTGCCCACACGCCGCGCAAAAGCTGCAATCACCTCGGGATCGCTGAGATCTTCTTTCTGGGCGATCCGGCTCATGCTGAGGTGTTCGCGCACCAAAAACTCGGCGAGCCTGGCCTCTTCCAGTGCAATGCCGTGCTGGCGGCAAAACAGGCGGACGTCCTTGCAGCCAAGCTCCGAATGGTCGCCGCCGCGCCCTTTGGCGATGTCGTGAAACAGCGCTGCAATGTACAAAATCCACGGCTTGTCCCAACCGGCGGCCAGTTGCGAGCACATCGGGTATTCGTGCGAGTGCTCGGCCATGAAAAAACGCCGGACATTACGCAGCACCATTAAAATATGCTGGTCGACGGTGTACACATGAAACAGGTCATGTTGCATCTGACCGACAATTTTTCTGAAGATCCACAAATAGCGTCCCAGCACCGAGGTCTGGTTCATCAGCCGCATGGCGTGCGTGATGCCCTCTGACTGCTGGAGGATGTGCCTGAAGGTCGTTCGGTTGACCGGGTCGCTGCGGAATGCGCTGTTCATCACGCCGCGCGCGTTATACAGGGCACGCAGCGTGCGGGCCGATAAACCCTTGATGCCTACGGTGGTCTCGTAAAGTAGAAAAGTCTCCAGAATCGCGTGGGGCTCGCGCAGGTATAAATCGTCGCTGGCGACTTCCAGCATGCCCGCCTTGTCTGCAAACCGCTCATTGATGGGTCGCAACGGGTAAGTGTTGGGGTTCAGGCGCTCTTCAATATTGAGCAGCAGGATCTGGTTGAGCTGCGTGACGGCCTTGGCAGCCCAGTAATAGCGGCGCATTAGTGATTCGCTGGCCCGGCGCGCAAGCCTTGTGCCGTCCTCGGCTTTTCCGGAATAGCCAAACGACTCGGCAACTGCGGTTTGCAGGTCGAACACCAAGCGGTCTTCGCGTCGCCCGGCGGTCAGGTGCAGGCGCGCGCGTATCAGGCTCAGCAGGGCCTCATTGGCCTTGATCTGGCGCACTTCAAAAGCGGTGGCCAGGCCGCCCCTGGCCAGGTCCATCCACGATTTCCCCAGACCGGCTGCACGCGCCACCCAGAGGATGACCTGCAAGTCTCGCAATCCGCCCGGCGACTCCTTGCAATTGGGTTCCAGGGCATAGGGCGTATTTTCAAACTTGTTGTGGCGCTGGCGCAGCTCCAGTGTTTTGGCAATGAAAAACGCCTTGGGGTCCAGTCCGGTTGCCAGCTGCTTTTGCAGGCTCACAAAGTTCTTTTTGTAGCCCGCGACCAGACGTGCCTCTAGCAATGACGTTTGTACCGTGACGTCTTTGCCTGCTTCCATCACGCAGTCGGCAGCGGTACGCACGCTGGAGCCGATCTCCAGGCCACTGTCCCAGCAGTTGCTGATGAAGTTTTCTACCTTGGCTTTGAGGACCGGGTCACTGTCCACATTAGCATCATCGGCAAGCAACAACAGAACATCCACGTCGGAGTGCGGAAACAGCTCTTGCCTGCCAAACCCGCCAACTGCCACCAAACACGCCGTTGCGGGAAAATCAGCGCTTTGCCAAAGCAGCTTGAGAGTGGCGTCGGTGTGTTCGGCCAGCTTCTGCAGCAAGCTTCTGATACCGCGTGTCGACGTTCCGCTGTTCGCCAGAGAGGCAAACAGGACATTTTTGCCTTCGCGGTACTGCTCACGCACCAGTGCCAGATCAGTCATGCCTGGCCGACGCTTTCAGGGCGCGAGCACATGGGCCGTGCCCCTGCGCATCAGGCGCTGACAGCAACTTGTGCCGGATTGTTCTGGGCCGCAAATGCCGCCACAAATGCAGGCACGGCCGGGCTGCCAGCAGACAGCGTCAGCACCTCATAACCTGTTTGGGTCACGAGCACGGTGTGTTCCCACTGTGCAGACAGGGAGTGGTCGCGCGTAACGATACTCCAGCCATCTTTCTCGGGGCCATCCTTGATGTCACGCTTGCCCGCGTTGATCATGGGCTCAACGGTGAAGGTCATGCCGGGTTTAAGTTCTTCCAGCGTGCCTGGGCGACCATAGTGCAGAACCTGCGGGTCCTCGTGAAACTTGTTGCCAATGCCATGGCCGCAAAATTCGCGGACGATAGAAAAGCCTTGCCTTTCGGCAAACTGCTGGATTGCAAACCCGAGGTCCCCCAGCCTGACGCCCGGTTTGACCCGCATGATGCCTTGCCACATGGCCTCATAGGTGATGGTGCACAGGCGCTTGGCAGCAATCGAGGCCTCGCCCACGATGTACATTCG
>JANXTM010000212.1 GCA_025352405.1 Polaromonas sp. | reverse complement strand
TAGAGCTGGGGCACAGCGTTGCCGCACCTTTTGCAGGTCAGATTTTCAGTGAGCTCGGAGCGCAGGTCATCAAGATCGAGAAAGCCGATGGCGACGATGCCCGCAAGTGGGGGCCGCCGTTCTGGGAAGGCGCTTCCGCCTTCTTCCAGGCGCTCAACCGTAACAAGCAGTCCCTTGTCTGCGAACTACGTGATCCGGTGCAACTGGCTGCACTGAAGCAACTTATCTGCGACAAGGCCGACATCATCATCCAGAACCTGCGTCCGGGCCAAGTCGAAAAACTCGGTCTCGACGGCCCGGGCTTGTTGCAGATCAAACCATCGCTGATTTATTGCAACCTAGGGGCTTTCGGCAATGATGGTCCGCTGAAAGACCGGCCGGGCTACGACCCGCTGATGCAGGCCTTTGGCGGCATCATGAGCACGACTGGCGAGCCGGGACGGCCATCGGTGCGGGTGGGCGCCTCGATTGTTGACATGGGCACCGGCATGTGGGCGGTCATCGGCATTCTCACCGCACTGCATGAGCGCCACGCTTCCGGTCGGGGGCGGGTGGTTGATGTTTCTCTTTTTGAAACCGCCAGTTGCTGGGTATCACTGCTGGCTGCCCAATTCATGGCCTCGGGGCAACTGGCCGGCAAGCAGGGTTCTGGCTCGCCCGGTATCGTGCCCTACAAGGGCTATGCGACGCTGGACGGTGAAATCGTCGTGGCTGCCGGTAGCGACGGCTTGTTCCGGACTCTGGCCGGCGCGCTGGGGCGACCTGAGTGGCAAGCAGATCCGCGCTTTACCGACAACCCCTGCCGGGTAGCGAACCAGGGGGAACTCTACGCCATGATCGACGCCATCATGGCGCAGCAGACAACGGCGCACTGGATCGAATGCCTGGAAGCGGTGGGCGTGCCGTGTTCGCCGGTCAACAACCTGGAGCAAATGCTCGCCCATCCCCAGACCAGCGCACTTGGGCTGGTGCAGGAGGTGCCCGGAACTGGCATGAAATTCATCGGCCTGCCCATCAGTTTTGACGGCGAGCGACCCCAACCCCGGTCAGCACCGCCCAAGCTGGGCGAGCACAACGCCCTGTATTTTGAGGAGAAGCGCGCATGACATCTATTCCCACTTACGAGACCGTTATCACCGCCCTGGCCAGCGCCCATGTGCTCTTGGTTACCTTGAACCGGCCGCAGGTTGGCAACGCGCTAAATACGCAAATGGGCCGCGATCTGCTGGACTTGTGGAGCCGCCTGACGGAAGACCCGGGAGACGTTCGCTGCGTGGTGCTGACGGGCGCGGGCGACAAGATTTTTTGCGCCGGCGGCGACCTCAAAGAGCGCAACGGCATGAGCCGGCAGGCCTGGCAGCGCCAGCACGAGTTGTTCGAGCGCCAGTACTGGACGCTGGCCGACCTGCCAACACCGGTGATTGCTGCCGTCAATGGCCACGCCTATGCCGGTGGCCTGGAGATGGCCCTGTGCTGCGACTTTATTTATGCCAGCAGCAGCGCCCGCTTTGCGCTGACCGAAGTCACCCTCGGCATCATGCCCGGCGCCGGTGGCACGCAAAACCTGCCACGAGCCATTGGCGAGCGCCGAGCCAAGGAAATCATCATGACTGGCAAGCCTTTCGACGCGGCGCAGGCGCTGGAGTGGGGCCTGATCAACCAGCTGCACGAGCCGGCTGAAGTGCTGGCCGCAGCGCTTGAAACCGCAGCGACGATTGCAGCCAACGCACCGTTGTCGGTGCGTCAGGTCAAGAAGTCCATTCGCTACGGCGGGCAGATGGAATTGCGCACGGCCTACCGCTTTGAGGTCGAGGCCTACAACCACTTGATTGACACCGAAGACCGGATGGAAGGCGTCAGGGCCTTCAATGAAAAACGCAAGCCGGTGTTTAACGGGCGCTGATTTTTTAGCCAACCAGCCAACAAATAAAGCAAAGGACATAGCCGCATGCGACAAAAGATTACCCTGCGCGAAGTGGGCCTGCGCGATGGCCTGCAAATTCACCCGACGTTCATGCCCACGGCTGCCAAGCTGGCCTGGATCGCTGCAGAAGCGGGTAGTGGCATTTCAGAGATCGAGGTGACGTCCTATGTGCCACCCAAGCTGATCCCACAGTTTGCCGACGCCCAGCCAGTGACCGAGGGGGCGCTGCGCATTGCGGGTTTGATGGTGACCGCGCTAATCCCTAACCTGCGCGGTGCGCAGCGCGGCATCGAACTGGGAGTGCACAAGCTCAATTACGTGATGTCGGTCAGTGACACGCACAACATGAAGAACGTGCGGCGCTCTTCGGCTGAGTCGGTCACCGATTTCCGCGACATTGTCACCCTCGTCCGTAGCCAGCCAGGTCACGCCCAGCCGTTAGTTTGCGGCGGACTGTCGACCGCGCTGGGCTGCTCCTACGAAGGCCGTATTGCCGTGTCACAGGTCGTGAAGTACGCGGTGCAGTTGATTGAAGCTGGTGCCCAGGAACTGATCGTTGCCGACACCGTTGGCTACGCCGATCCGGCGCAGGTACGCGCCGTTTTCAAGGCGGTGCTGGCCGAGGTCGGCAGCGTGCCGGTAGCGGCGCATTTTCACGATACGCGCGGTCTTGGCCTGGCCAATGTCTGCGCCGCGCTTGATTGCGGCATCACCCGCTTCGACGCGTCGCTGGCCGGCCTGGGCGGCTGCCCGTTTGCTCCGGGTGCCAGCGGCAATGTGGTCATGGAAGACCTGTGCTTCATGCTGGACTCCATGGGGTATGACACCGGCGTGGACATTGACCAGCTGGTGGCGGTGCGTGCGCTGGTGTCTGCAGCCCTGCCCGACATGTCCCTGCAGGGCGCAATCGCCCGCGCCGGATTGCCGCAAGGCTATAGGGTAGCCGCCCAGCGTCTGCCTGTTTAAAAATGAGGTCAGCAATGAACATGGACACAGCAACTTTCAGCATAGACGTGGGTGAGGACTACCCCGAGATTCGCGAAAGCGTCCGTCGGCTCTGCGCTGATTTTCCCGGTGCCTATTGGCGCAAGCTTGAGGAAACCGAGGCCTACCCGACCGAGTTTGTGAAGGCGCTGACCGACGCTGGCTACCTGGGCGCGCTGATTCCGGAGGCCTACGGCGGCAGTGGTATGTTGCTGCGCGCGGCAGCGGTCATTCTTGAAGAAATTCATGCTTCGGGCTGCAACGCCGGGGCCTGCCATGCGCAGATGTACACCATGGGCACCTTGCTGCGTCACGGAAGCGAAGTACAAAAGCAGCGATATTTACCGCAAATTGCCAGCGGCAAGCTGCGCCTGCAGGCATTTGCCGTGACCGAACCCAGCACTGGCAGCGATACGACGAAGCTGAAAACCCGCGCTGTTCGTGAAGGCGACAGCTATGTCATCAACGGCCAGAAGGTCTGGACCTCGCGCGCCCTGCATTCGGACCTGATGCTGCTGCTGGCGCGCACCACACCGCTCGAAGATGTAAAAAAGAAAAGCGAGGGCTTGTCTGTTTTTCTGCTGGACATTCGCGAAGCGCTGGGCAAGGGTTTGGACATCAAGCCGCTGAAGGCAATGATCAATCACAACACCACCGAGGTTTTCTTTGACAACTTGCGCATCCCCGTCGACTGCCTGATTGGCGAAGAGGGCAAGGGCTTCAAGTACATCCTCGACGGCATGAATGCCGAACGTATTCTGGTGTCGGCCGAGGCGATTGGCGATGGCCGCTGGTTCACCAAAACATCGGTCGCCTATGTCAATGAGCGCCGGGTCTTTGATCGGCCGATCGGGCAGAACCAGGCGGTGCAGTTTCCAGTAGCCCGGGCTCACGCCGAAATCGAGGCGGCTGATCTGGTGCTACGCCGCGCTGCTGCACGCTTTGCGGAGGGTCTGGCCTGCGGCGACGACGCCAACATGGGCAAGCTGCTGGCCTCTGAAGCAGCCTGGCATGCGGCCGAAGCCTGCCTGCAAAGCCACGGCGGCTTTGGTTACGCGCGCGAATATGACGTCGAGCGCAAATGGCGCGAAACGCGCCTGTTCCAGATCGCACCGATTTCAACCAACCTGGTGCTTTCCTATATCGCCGAGCACATGCTCGGCATGCCGCGCTCCTTTTGATTACTCAAGATTTTTCAAAGACAACTATGACCACACCCCTTCAGCTAACCCAGGCGCTGGCAGCGTTTGTTGCCCACCCGACTTTTGGTGACAATGAGCAGGCCGCCTGCGACATCGCCAAAAGCGGTTTTATGGATACCCTGGGAACCATGATGGCCGGCCATGACGAGCCAGTAGTGCGCATCATGCGGGCAAATGTCGGGGCACAGGCACCGGGCGAGGCACCGGTAGTGCCGTTTACCGGCTTCATGTTGCCAGCGGGTCAAGCGGCCTGCATCAACGGTGTGGCGGCTCATGCGCTGGATTACGACGATGTCGCCCTGTCGGCGCACACCAGTACGGTGCTGGTCCCGGCCATCCTGGCGGCTGGTCATCTGCTCGACGTGTCAGGCTGTGAGGCCTTGCGTGCCTATGTTGTCGGTTACGAGGTCTGGGCCGAGCTGTTCGCGCGTGAACCGGACCCCTACCACCTCAAAGGCTGGCACCCCACAGGCGTGTTTGGAACGGTCGCAGCGGCGGCGGCAGTAGCTTATCTGCACCGTCTGCCGCAGGAGCAAAGCCGGCAGGCGCTGGCGATCGCGGCCAGCATGGCCGGTGGCCTGGTGGCTAATTTCGGCACCATGACCAAGCCCTTGCACGCCGGGCGCGCGGCGGCCTGCGCGATTGAGTCAGTGCGACTTGCCATGCTCGGCTTGAGCGCCGCACCTGACGTTTTTGAACACCCGGCGGGCTTTCTGAACGCGATTTCACCAGCCGGGCGGGTAGACCGGACCAGTCCGGCGACGGGCCTGGGCAAGACGCTGCGAATTCTGGAGACCGGCCTGTCCATCAAACGCTACCCGGTTTGCTATTCTGGCCACCGCGTGATTGATGGCGTGCTGGCGATTACCGAGCGGGAACATCTCCAGCCAGAGCAGGTCAGCCGCGTCACTGTAACCATCGGGCCAGCCCAGGCATCAATGTTGCGCAACCACAGTCCGCAAACCGGCCTGGAGGCTAAATTCAGCGCAGAGTTTGCCGTGGCCTCGGCGCTCGTGGCCAGGCAGGTAGGTTTGGCCCAGCTCAGCGACAGTTTTGTGGGCCAGGGCGATGTGCGTGGCCTGATGGCCAAAGTCAGGATTGAGATCACCGAGCGTACGTGTCCCATCGATCCGGCGTTTTCGTATGCCGACCGGGTGGTGATTGACCTCCTTGATGGACGGTCTTTTGACTCCGGCGACATTCGCTTCGCGCATGGCAACGCCAAGCTTCCGTTAGACGCCGCCGGCTTGCGCCAAAAATTCATGGATTGCCTGGCGGTCGGCTCATTGCCTGCAAAGAGCACGCCAGGTTTCGCCGAAAAATTGTACGAACGTATTTCCCAGTTGCAGACGCTGCCCAGCCTGCGTCAGCTGTTCGCATGAACTCCTTCGCCCCACTGCTGATCACGCTGTTGATCCAGTCGTTCAGCGCTCTGGGCCTGATGGCGGTTCCGGTATTGATTCCGGCCGAACTTGGTCCGCCCCGGCTGACCCCGGCGGGCATTGGTGCGTATTTGTTGTGCGCCTACGCCGGGGCCATGCTCGGCGCCCTGTCCGCAGGCGCTTTGGTGGAACGCTGGGGTGCCATCCGGACCAGCCAGTGCGCCCTGTTATTGACGGCTACAGGTCTGGCACTGGCTGCGCTTTACCCGGGCGCACTGCTTCTTGCGGCGCTACTTCTGGGTATGGGTTACGGGCCGATCACACCCGCAAGTTCTCATGTGTTGATTCAGACCACGCCAGCGAATCGGCTCAACCTGGTATTTTCTGTCAAGCAGACGGGCGTACCGGTGGGCGTGGCCCTGAGCGGCTTCGTCATTCCGCCGCTGGCAATCACCGGCTGGATGTGGACCCTGCTGGTTCTGGCTCTGGCTTGCACGGCAGTGGCCGCATCGGCCTGGCCGATTCAGGCCGCGCTTGACGCTCAAACCTCCAGGCCGGCCAGCGCGGACGGTCGAGCCGGCCTCTCAGTACGCTTTTTGATGCGCCAGTTGCTGGAGCCTCTTGCGGTGATCTTCCGGCACAAGAACCTGCGTGCGCTGGCAGCGGTTTCCTTTGTGCTCTCAGGCATCCAGATTTCGTTGACCAGCTATTTGGTCAGCTTCCTCACCACCGGGCTTTTCATGACGGCGCTGGCAGCGGGCGCGATGTTGGCCATTTCGCAGGTGGGCGGAATCATGGGCCGCATCGTCTGGGGCTATCTCAGTGACCATTTCATCCGGCCACTCAGCATGTTGATGCTGTTGTCCCTGGTCATCGCACTGGCCGCACTGCTGACCGGCAGCCTGGCCCTGTGGCCTGCCGCGATGTCGGGCCTGATGCTTGCAGGACTGATGTTTGTGTTTGGCGCCAGCGCCAGCGGCTGGAACGGCGTGTATTTGGCCGAAGTGGCCCGCCAGGCGCCGGCAGGTGCGGTCAGCAAGGCGACCTCCGGGACGCTGGCCTTTACCTTTCTAGGCGTCATGGTGGGTGCGCCCCTGTTCGGCCTGATCGTTTCCGGTGGTGGGGGTTTCAGCATAGCTTTTGGCATGCAGGCCTTGCTGGCTTTGGGCATGGCGCTGCTGCTGTTCGCTTTCCGGGGGGCGCTCAATCGTCCCGCGGACCCGGATGGATCGGGAAAAAAGTTTTAATCAAAAAATCAAGGAGTCAGTATGGTCAGAATCGCTTCTACACAGTGGTCGGCAATCAGTGAACAGCGTCGACGCTTGCTGGCAGCCGGATCAGGGGTGGTTGCGGCCAGCCTGTTGCCAGGCATGGCGTGGGCTCAGGTCTGGCCCTCCAAAACTATCAGGATCATTGCCGCGCAGGCACCGGGTTCGTCCAATGACGCCACCGGCCGTGCCTTTGCCGACTATTTCTCCTCGAAGCTCGGGGTCCCTGTAGTGGTCGAGAACCGACCCGGTGGTTTGGGGATGATCGCTGCGGAGGCCGTGGCCAGGTCGGCGCCTGATGGCCACACCTTTTTGATCACCTTGCACAGCCAGATGGCGCAGGCACCAGTGTTGCTGAAGAAGCCGCCGATTGATACCTCCAAAGACCTGGTGCCGGTTGGGTCCATCGGTGTCGGTCCGGTTGTCGCTGTTGTGCACAAGGATCTACCCGTCAGAAACCTCAAGGAACTGATCGAGCTCGCCCGCAAGCGGCCGGTGTCGGTTGGCAACTACGCGATAGGCTCAGGCTGGCAACTGATGCTGACCAAGCTGGCGGCGCAAACCGGCGCACAGTTCACCATCGTCAACTACAAGGGAACCGGGGCGATGCTGATGGACTTGCACGGCGGCCAGATCGAAGTGGGTGCGGGCTCCCTGGCAGGGATGGGCGCTGGCGTTCAGAGTGGTGCGGTGCGACCGGTGGTGATCATCATAGGCAACCGCTCCAGCAAACTGCCGGGCATTCCAACTTGGGTGGACGCAGGATTCACAGGCCCGGCCTTTGAAGACCTCGCGGAATGCAACATGCTGCTCGGTCCTGCTGGCACACCGCCCGCGGTCATTGATCGGATGGCACGGCTGATTCATGACTCGGTCACAGACTCTGTGAGGGTCAAGGCGGTTCGCGAGCAGCTTGCTGCTGATGACATACCCCTGACTGGCATTCCCCTACAGCAGTTCATCCATCGAACCTGGACAAGTTACAGGACCCTCACGCGTGAATTGGGTCTGACGGTAGACTGATGCCCCAAGCTTCGACCGCGTGCGAATTGCCCGATTGCACACCGGGTGGCTCCTAGGTCAAATTGAGCTTAGTGCTCTCGCAATTTGTCAGGCCTTCTGTATCAAGGCGATTAAAAATAGCGCCTATGTTTCCTGGCATGCAAGCAGACTTCGCAAGGCATACACCACATGCAAAGCAGCGCCCTGGGGCAAAGCGTCTTCATCAATATTGAACTGCGGGTGGTGATGCGGGAAGTGCGCACCCACCTGTTCGTTGCGCGTGCCAACCAACGCCATCAGGCCTGGATAACAGTCCAGAAAGTCACCAAAATTTTCTGACACCATCAAGGGCGGGAAATCGATCAGGTGATCATCGCCAAACAGCTCCGCCACGCACCGTGCAGCCAAGGTGCTGCTGCGCTCTTCGTTGATCAGTACCGGGCCTCCGCGCCGTATCTCAAGCCGCGCAGTGGCCCTGAATGTGGCTGCGGTGCTCTCGACCACTCGTCGCAGGGCCTCATGCAGGTGCATCTGATCTGTTTTATGGGTCGTGCGGATACTGCCTGCCAACACGGCCTGGCGCGGGATCACGTTGCCCGCGTGTCCACTTTGAAACTTGCCGAACGTCAGCGCCGCGGCATGTGCAGGGTTGATCTCGCGGCTCATGATGCTCGACACGTTGCCCACCAGGGCCGCAGCAGCCACGATAGGGTCAATGCCGCGGTGCGGCGTGGCACCGTGACAGCCCGCACCCTCCAAAACCACTTCAAAATTATCACAAGCCGCCATACAGGGGCCCGCACGCGTACTGATCTTGCCGGTGTCTATCTCGGACCACAGGTGAATGGCAAACGCGCTTTTCACCGGAAACGGGGCAAGGTGCGCCAGCAGCGCTTCGGTGCCACCACCCTGCTCTTCAGCCTGCTGGAAACACAACTTGACGGTACCCTGAAGCTGGTCCCGAAACTCCAGCAGCAAGCGCGCTGCGGCCAGCAGCATGGCGACGTGCCCGTCATGGCCGCAAGCATGCATCACGCCCGGAACGTGGGAGCAATAAGGTAGATGGTCGTTTTCTTCCTGGATGGGCAGCGCATCCATATCGGCGCGCAACACAACCATCGCGTTCTGGTGATGCCCAGTCACGGTTGCCACCACGCCGAACTCCCCCACGGCGACCCAGGGTATACCCATTTGGTCCAGTTCGGTTTTGATGCGTTGCGCCGTGCTGCGTTCACGGTACGACAGCTCAGGCGTCTGATGGATGGCGCGCCGCAGGCCCACCATGTAGTCTTTACAGGCGAGCGCGGCTTGGTAAACGGGATGCAAGGTGTTCATATAGGTTT
>JANXTM010000185.1 GCA_025352405.1 Polaromonas sp. | reverse complement strand
AAGTGGTGCCCCCACGCTCCACCGCTACGCGGGTCGCTGCCCCCCGAGGGGGCTGGCCTTGCTTGGGGCGGCCCGGCGCGGCGGCCGTTGAAAAATTACCCCCACGCTCCACCGCTACGCGGGTCATGGCGCCCTGACCATGCTGGTATGCCAGCTTGGCTGCGTCGACTACCTGCCCACCTACACGGCTATGCAGGAATTTACGGTCACGCGCAACACTGAATTTAGTGATAGAAACGGGCTCCCCGGCAGCAAACACGGGGACAACCAGCTATGGATTTGTGAGCATCCTCCGGTTTATACGCAGGGGCTGGCTGGCAAGCTTGAACACGTTTTAAACCCAGGCAGCATTCCCGTGGTGCAAACCAATCGCGGCGGACAGGTGACATTTCATGGACCAGGGCAAGTCGTGGCTTACCCGCTGGTAGACCTCAAACGGGCGGGCTACTTTGTCAAGGAATACGTTTACCGGATCGAAGAAGCCGTGATTCGCACGCTGGGGCATTTTGGCGTGACAGGGCACCGCGTAATGGGCGCGCCGGGCATTTATGTGCGGCTGGGTGAGCCGGCCTCGCACGCTGCGCTGACCGGCCCCGTCAATCCGCTCGCCCCATTTGCCGGGCTTGGGAAAATCGCCGCTCTGGGCATCAAGGTTAGCCGCCACTGTACTTACCACGGGCTGGCGCTGAACGTGGCGATGGACCTTGAACCCTTCTCGCGCATCAACCCATGTGGTTATGCGGGTTTGCAAACCGTCGACTTGCGCTTTGTCGGGGTCAGCGCAGACTTAAAGGTCGTTACAGAGGTGCTTGCGAGAAAGTTACAGACATACCTTGCCCCCTGAAATAGCCGTAAGAAACCCAGCATCGGCACGACTCATCCAATCATTACCAAGGATTTCCATGTTTAAACCTTCCGCTTTGATTCCTCTTGTTGCTGCCAGCCTTGTATTTCTGGCTGGTGCCGCGCACGCATTGACCATCAAGTCGTTCAGTGAGACCGAATTTGCTGCGGCACAGAGCGCTGGCAAAGCTGTAGCCGTTCATTTCACCGCCACCTGGTGCCCAACCTGCAAAGCTCAAGAAAAAGCGCTGAGCATACTTAAGGCAGACCCGGCACTTGCCAACGTCACTTTGTTGACATCCGACTATGACCAGAGCAAAGCACTGCAAAAGCAGATGAGCGTCAAAGCGCAATCCACTTTTGTGGTGTTCAAAGGCAAGGTTGAGGTGGCGCGCAGCAGCGGCGAAGTTGAGCCGAAAGAGATCAAAACCCTGCTGGCCAAATCGCTGTAAGGCAGCCGCAGGGCTTGGTAGTCCTTTTTTTGCACCGGCCCGCTTGGTCTGGGCGACAATTGGGTATGCGTAATACAGACATCCTATCGCCACCAGCCAACCCTGTGGTACGCGACATCCAAAGCGCGGCGGACTACAACCCGCTGGCCAAACAAAAAGCAGCCGCCAAGCTGTCGCGTATTCCCGTCAAGGTTGAGCGCGCCGAAGTGCTCAAAAAACCCGACTGGATTCGCGTCAAAGCGGGCAGCCCCACTACCCGCTTCTACGAGATCAAGCAGATCTTGCGCGAGAACAAGCTCAACACTGTCTGCGAAGAAGCCTCCTGCCCGAACATCGGTGAATGTTTTGGCAAAGGCACGGCCACCTTCATGATCATGGGCGACAAGTGCACGCGCCGTTGCCCTTTTTGCGATGTCGGTCACGGCCGGCCCGACCCGCTTGATGTCAACGAGCCGCTGAACCTGGCTAAAACCATTGCCGCCCTGAAACTCAAATACGTGGTGATTACCAGCGTGGACCGAGATGATTTGCGCGACGGCGGCAGCGGCCATTTTGTCGAGTGCATTCAAAGAATTCGCGAACTCTCACCCGACACCACAATTGAAATTCTGGTGCCCGACTTTCGTGGCCGCGATGACCGCGCGCTTGAAATCTTGAAAGCTGCGCCTCCGGATGTCATGAACCACAATCTGGAAACGGCACCCCGCCTGTACAAGGAGGCGCGCCCCGGCAGTGACTACCTGTTTTCACTGAACCTGCTTAAAAAATTCAAGGCCCTGCATCCCAACGTACCGACCAAGAGCGGCATCATGGTGGGCCTGGGTGAGACCGACGAAGAGATTTTGCAGATCATGCGCGATATGCGTGCGCACGACATCGACATGCTGACGATTGGCCAGTACCTGGCACCCTCGATGTCGCACTTGCCGGTGCGCCGCTATGTACACCCTGATACTTTCAAAATGTTTGAGGCTGAAGCCTACAAGATGGGTTTCACGCACGCAGCGGTAGGCGCCATGGTCAGGTCAAGCTACCACGCCGACGAGCAGGCGCAGGCAGCGGGCGTGCAGCCTAAGCCAGCCTCTCTGGCTGCAAACCCAGCCCGGCCTGCGTGAGCACGGCGCAACTGGTCCTCAATCCGCAGACACTTCTCGCCAAGGTTTCCAGCGCCACATATGCGCAAGGCGTCGCCCTCTACCGCGGCCAGCAGGTTCTGGAATGCATACTGAGCCGCGTCAGCCAGAGCGAGTGGGGCGTTGCGGGTACGGTCAAGGGCATGCGGCGCGAGGTATGCGAGGTGTCGGTGGTGCTGGAAGCATCGCCTGCAGGCGAAATCACGTTTTTTAGCAGCAACTGCAGCTGCCGCGTGGGCACCAATTGCCAGCATGGTGTGGCGCTTGCAGTCAAATCCGCCTACAAGGCGGGTGCCTTGCCCCGCGTAGACCCTATCGATGCACCTGCGGCAATACCGTTGGCCGCGGCGCCTTTAACCAGTGCCCCAACCTACGGTTACAAAGAAAATCCTCGATCGCTGGACCTGTTTACAAACGATTTGTTTGCAGACAGCACGGCTGAACCGGTTGCACGAATTACCGCAAAACCCGTGCGTCGCCCGGTAGTGGCAACGGTGGCTGTAGCCGAAGCCGTAACGCCTGCATTTGAAGCCGCCTCTAACTCCCCCCCCGCCAGGCCGTACGAGATTCTGCAGGGCATCACACCGACAACGCACCTGCACATCACGGCGGTGGCCAGCGAAAGCGTGGAGCAGCTGGGGTTGCTGCGCGCCACTCTGCGCTTTAACTACAAAGGCGTTTTTCACTACGCGCTGAACGACCATAACCCTGTGTTGATTGAGCCAGCCGCCGAGGCATTGAACAAGGCATTCCTCTTGCAACGCGACTTGCCGACCGAGCGGGCAGCGCATGATGCGCTGCGCATGTTCGGCCTGGCAGGCGACACCAAGGGCCAGTTTTACCTGCCCTTTATTTCAAACGCACAGCAGCAGCAATGGCTTCAGTGGCTGGACGACGGCTTTGCGCGCCTGCAAAGCGCAGGCTTTGTCATCACCGCCGAGCCACGCCTGAACACATGGATTGCCCGCGCCGAAGGCCTGGATGCTTCCATGGAGCCCGAAGGCCAGGCGCTCGCCCCCGTGGGCACTACCGATCCCGACATAGACGCCGATAGCCCAGGCGACACCATCAACGCCGGCCATGCCACCTGGTTCAGTTTGTCACTGGGTATGACCGTCAATGGCATGCGGCGCAATATTTTGCCGCTGCTCCCGGAACTACTGGCGCAGCTTTCAGCGGGCAACCGGGGCAAGGCCAGCGCAAGCGGTGCAGCGCAGGCTTTCAACGCTACGCTGCAGTTGCCGCTGCATATTTATATCCGGCAAGACGGTGGCGGTTATCTGCGCCTGCTGTGCGAGCCGCTGCGGCCCTGGCTGCAGGCCCTGCTGGAGCTGATGGTCGAACGCAGCGGCCAAAAGGACGGCGACTTCAAAGGCAGCGCTTTGCGTCTGTCACGGCTGGAGGCGCTGCGCGTCGGTGCCGCGCTGCTGGCTGACAGCCGGGAAGCAACCGGCTGGCAGGGCTCAGACAAACTGCGCGAAATGGTCAGCCAGTTGGCCGGGCACAGTGCCCTGCCCGAGCTGGCCGCGCCCGCAGGTCTGATGGCCGAGCTGCGGCCTTACCAGTTGCACGGCCTGCGCTGGCTACAGTTTTTGCGTACCCACGGCCTGGGCGGAATACTGGCCGACGACATGGGCCTAGGTAAAACGCTGCAAACATTAGCCCACATCCTGACTGAAAAGAACGCCGGTCGGCTCGACTTGCCGGTGCTGATCATGGCTCCCGTCAGCCTGATGGGCAACTGGCGGCGCGAAGCAATGCGATTCACGCCCAGTCTAAGCGTGCTGGTATTGCACGGCAGCCAGCGCCACCAGGTGGCCTCTGGCATGGCGCAGCACAACATCGTGATTGCGCCGTATTCGCTGCTGCAACGCGACCGCGAGCGCTGGCAGACGCAGGCCTGGCACCTGGTGGTGCTGGACGAAGCGCAAAACATCAAGAACGCCAACTCACACGCAGCAAAAATTGTCAGCGACCTGAAGACCCGGCACCGGCTCTGCCTGTCGGGCACGCCGATGGAAAACCATCTAGGCGAGCTCTGGAGTCTGTTTTACTTTTTGATGCCAGGATTCCTCGGCAGCCAGGCGCGCTTTCGGGCGCTGTACCGCACGCCGATTGAAAAGCACCAGGACAGCGAACGCGCGGAGCGCTTGCGCCACCGCGTCACGCCCTTCATGCTACGGCGTTACAAGCACGATGTGGCCACCGATCTGCCAGAAAAACAGATCGTCATTTCCAGCGTTGAGCTCGGTGACAGCCAGGCCGACCTCTACGAAACCATTCGCCTGAGCACCGAGAAAACCGTACGCGATGCGCTCGGCAACAAAGGCCTGGCGCACTCGCAGATCCAGATCCTCGATGCGCTGCTCAAACTGCGCCAGGTTTGCTGCGACCCGCGCCTGCTGGCCCTGCCCGAGGCGCAAAAAGCCAAGCAGTCTGCCAAACTTGAAATGCTGATGGAGCTGCTGCCCGAAATGCTGGCCGAAGGTCGCAAGGTGTTGCTGTTCTCGCAGTTCACCAGCATGCTGGCACTGATTGAGCAAGAGCTTGAAAAGCGCAGTATCCCGTGGGTCAAACTTACCGGGCAATCACAAAACCGCGAGCAGATCATTGACCGCTTCACATCGGGCGACGTCCCGCTGTTTTTAATCAGCCTGAAAGCTGGTGGTGTGGGCCTGAACCTGACACAGGCTGACACTGTGATTCACTACGACCCGTGGTGGAACCCGGCTGCAGAGCTGCAGGCCACAGACCGGGCGCATCGGATAGGTCAAACCCAACGCGTGATGGTCTACAAGCTGGTCGCGCAGGGCACGATTGAGGAACGCATCTTGGCGCTGCAGGAACGCAAAGCCGCGTTGGCAGAAAGCATGTACAGCGGCGACGTTGCACGCAAACAACCTATGTTTACTGAAAACGACCTCACAGCGCTTTTGGAGCCGCTGGGTACATGACAGCCGTTTGCGGTTGCAAGCTCAGGGCAGTTACACCACCAGCCGTTCGGTGCGCTACCGCAGCAGACTGTCCATCGATCCGGTCTTGAACAATCCCGCCGGGACAGCCGGCATCGGCCTCGCCGAAGGTCTGCGCACGATGCTGATGCCGCGCGGCGTCAGTTCGGGTTCGGCGCCGAATGCCACCTGGCCGCGTTCAAGCTCGACCTGCGTGCCATCGAGGCCTGAAAGCACCGCCTGGCCGGTGTTGACCTTCAGATAAGTGCCGGCTGGATTTCCATCCAGACCATCATCGGTGACGGCGATTTCGATGTCGGTGCCGCGAATCCCGATGATGACGCTTTTGCTCTCAAAGCTTACGCGGTTGCCCGGCGTGCTTTTGCCGGAAAGGTAGCGCATGCTTCCTTTCAACAGTCGCAGGGTTTTCTGGCGCTGCGTCGGCGGGCCAGTCAGAGACAGGTGCGTGAAACTGACCTGCGAGTCACCCCGCACAACCATCTGTGCGCCATCGTCAAAGTGAACCAGTGCCTCGGCCTCAGGCGGGACAACGATGACATCCGCCTCTTCGAGCGGCATGCCGACAACCGCCGTTGATACCGTTTGCACACGTTGCAGTTGTACCTGACCCTTCATGGCAAAAAACTGCGTTGAATGGACAGGGAAGGCTGCCGCAAGGCCGAATACGGCGATTGCATGCATAAACGTGCTTTGCGCGAGGTTAAGAGAACTCATGGTGTTACCGGATGATTTACCCAGGCGACGCCTCGGCATTTCAGACCAAAGTACCTATCTTCAGCCCAAACGGGCGCTTCTTAT
>JANXTM010000177.1 GCA_025352405.1 Polaromonas sp. | reverse complement strand
AAAGTCCCAGCAGATCATTTGATCCTGCCTGAACTGATCTCCAAAGAACCCTTGGGTCCCATGGTGCGCCGTGGTGATGATGAGTGGTTTGCCATCACCAAATGGGTGGTTTACGGTCTGGTCGAGGCTGAAGAGTATGGCCTCACCCAAGCCAATGTCGAAGCCATGGCCAAAGACAGCAAGGACCCGGTCATTGGCCGCCTGACAGGCGCTACCGAAGACACCGGCAAACTGCTGGGCCTTGAAAAGGAGTGGCTGGTCAAGGCGATCAAGGCGGTCGGCAACTACGGCGAAATCTTTGAACGCAACGTTGGCCCGAAAACGGCATTGGCATTGCCACGTGGTCAAAATAACCTGTGGAACAAGGGCGGCCAGATGTACGCTTTCCCGGTACGCTGACCAACTATATTTTCTGTAGCGCGAATCTTCACCGATTCGGTTGTTGAATTAGAGCTTGTTAACAGCCGGTTTCTTGCCTCAGCAGCAACGGGCCCATCCGCGTAATCTTGCGCATGATGCGGTCCGTTTTTAGTTTATGCCCGCCCTTGTTTGCGGATAGCCACCCAGATAGCCCCTATGCCAGACACTTCAAGCAAGCCTGACCTCATACCGTCGCGAGATGCGCCACCGCCCAAGCGAAGCGCGTTCTCATGGAGCAGCAAGCGCGCACGCGGAATGGTTTATCAGGCCATGGTGCTTGGTCTGATTGCTTTCATGGTGTGGCTGCTGGTGACCAATACTTTGGGCAACATGAAAGCCCGGGGGATTCAAAGTGGTTTTGATTTTCTAATGCAACCCGCCGGGTTCGATATCGGCGAGGAGTGGATCGGCTTTGAGTCAATTCAACCCTATTGGCGAGCTTTTTTGGCGGGCACGGTCAACACGCTACGGGTAGCGGTGGTTGGTGTGGTGCTCACCACCATACTAGGCACGCTTCTGGGTATTGGACGCTTTTCGCGCAACGCTTTGGTGCGCGGCATGTGCTACGGCTATGTCGAGTGCTTTCGCAACATACCGGTGCTGCTGCAATTGCTTATGTGGTACTTGCTGTTCACCGAATACCTGCCTCAGGTCGACGCCGCGCTGCATGTGGGGACATGGCTGTATGTAAGTAAAAACGGAATCTCGTTCCCGTCGCTGATCTGGCAGATGGGGCACACGCTGGCCGTGGCCGGTGCAGTGCTTGGCGGCGCTGTAGCCTTTGCTTATGCGGGCCACGCCCGCAAGACGTTTGAAAAGACCGGGCGACCCAAACCGGTGCTGGGCGTTTCGTTGGCACTGGTGTTTGCTGGTGTATTGCTGGGTTGGTTGGCAGGCGGCGCGCCCATGGCGTGGAACATGCCTAAATTAACCGAGACCCAGGTGGAGGGTGGCGGCGCACTGTCACCTGAATACCTGGCAGTGCTGATCGGCCTGGTGCTGTACACCTCGGCGTTTGTCGCCGAAGTAGTGCGCGGCGGCATTGCATCAGTGTCTCTCGGGCAGCACGAAGCGAGTGCGTCATTGGGCTTGCCTCAGGGGCTGTCGATGCGTCTGGTGGTGTTGCCCCAGGCGCTGCGCGTCATCATTCCGCCCATGACGAACCAGTTTTTGAACCTGACCAAAAACTCATCGCTGGCCGTTGCCGTGGGCTACCCGGACGTGGTGTCGATTGCCAACACGTCGCTCAATCAAACCGGACGTGCCGTGGAATGTATCGTGATCATCATGGCGATTTACCTGACCACCTCCTTGTTGACCTCCGCTTTTATGAACTGGTTTAACGTCCGTGCGGCGATCAAGGAAAGGTAGGGCGACATCATGACTGACATCTTTATCACCAAACCGGCACGTCCGGCCCCGGTTAATACGGAAGGCCTGGGGCCCTGGCTTAAAGCCAATTTGTTTGCGAGTGTGCCCAACGCCGTGTTGTCCGTGTTGATACTCGGCGTCCTGGCGTGGGCGGCTTTTCACGCACTGCGCTGGGGTGTTTTTAACGCCGTCACTGCCGCCGACCCTGACTTGTGCCAGGCGGCACGCGGAACAGGTGCGTGCTGGGGCGTGGTCAATGAAAAAGCCCGCCTGATGGTGATGGGGCGCTACCCGCAGGCGGAGCACTGGCGTGCGGAACTGGCCATGGTGTTGCTGCTGGGCCTGGTGGTCGCCAGCTGCAGCCGATATTTCTGGAAGGTCTGGCTGCCGCTGCTGTGGGTCGCGGTTTTGACCGCATTTTTCACGCTCATGAGTGGTGGAGTTCTGGGTTTGGTCAAGGTCCCCACAGACCAGTGGGGCGGCCTGCCGCTGACCATTATGCTGACGGTGATTTCAATGACGCTGGCGTTTCCGATTGCCGTGGCTGTTGCGCTGGGGCGGCGCTCCAGTCTGCCGGCCATTAAAAGCGTGTGTGTGGTCTACGTCGAGCTGGTCCGCGGCGTACCGCTGATATCGGTGCTGTTCATGGCTTCGTTCATGTTCCCGCTCTTCATGCCCGTGGGCAAGTCGCCTGACGTGCTGGTACGCGTAATTATCGGTATTACCCTGTTTGCAGCCGCCTACATGGCAGAAATCATTCGGGGTGGCCTGCAGTCGCTGTCAAAAGGTCAAACCGAAGCAGCGGCTAGTCTGGGGCTGGGTTACTGGCAAACGCAGATCAAGATTGTGCTGCCGCAGGCGCTTGGTACCGCTGTACCCAGCATCATGAACAACTTTATTTCATTGTTCAAAGACACCTCACTTGTCACCATTGTTTCGTTGTACGAGCTAACCGGTGCACTGAGCCTGGCCGTAGGTTCAGACCCGAACTGGCGGCCCTTCAAGATCGAGGCCTATTTGTTTATTGCAGCTATCTACTTCACCTTCTGCTTCTCGATGTCGCGCTACAGCCTGCGGGTCGAAAAGCGACTGGCCGTAGGAAAAGCCCGTTAGATGGCATGAACCCCGGATTGACGGTCTGTTAGAACGAGCACAAAAAATGTACAGCGTAAGGATAAAAAAATGAGCGACTCCATCATCAGTTTCGACAAGGTCAACAAGTGGTACGGCAACAGTTTTCATGTGCTTCGTGACATCGACCTGCACGTGGCGCAGGGCGAACGCCTGGTGATTTGCGGGCCTTCGGGGTCGGGTAAATCCACACTGATCCGCTGCATCAACGCTTTGGAAACCTACCAGGAAGGCACGTTGACCGTGGCCGGCTCCGTGGTAGGCGATGACATCAAGGCGGTAGACGCGGTGCGGCGCCAGGTTGGCATGGTGTTTCAGCAGTTCAATCTGTTCCCGCACCTCACGGTGCTGGAGAACCTCACACTGTCACCAACCTGGGTGGCGGGCATGCCTAAAAAAGAGGCGAATGAACGCGCTATGCAGCAACTTGAACGCGTGCGCATTGCCGAGCAGGCGCAAAAGTATCCCCTACAGCTGTCGGGCGGTCAGCAGCAGCGTGTGGCGATTGCGCGGGCGCTGTGCCTGACACCAAAGATCATGCTGTTTGATGAGCCAACGTCAGCGCTTGACCCCGAGATGATCAAGGAGGTGCTGGACGTCATTATTTCCCTAGCTGAAGGTGGCATGACCATGCTGTGTGTGACGCACGAGATGGGCTTTGCCAAAGCAGTCGCAAACCGGGTGATTTTTATGGACCAGGGGCAGATCGTCGAGGAAAACAGCCCCGACGAGTTCTTTCATCATCCCAAGACTGATCGCAGCAAAGACTTTTTGTCGAAAATTCTCGGGCATTGAGAAGTTGTCGGAGAATTGTTGCCGACGCATCAATGCGTTGCTAATTTACCTAAAAGCTACACAGGTAATACGAATGCTTAGCACATTGAAACTACAATCATGCTATGTGTCAATTGCTCGGTATGAATTCTGCCAACCCGGCAGATTTGCGGTTTTCTTTCACGGGCTTTGCAGCGCGGGGCGGCCTGACCGACCATCACGGTGACGGCTTCGGGGTTGGTTTCTTTGAAGACAAGGCCTGTCGGCTCTTCATGGACAACCAGCCGGCTGCCTCGTCGCCCGTAGCTGATCTGCTCAAGCACTACCCCATCAAATCACGCAACGTGGTGGCGCATATTCGCAAGGCCACGCAGGGCGACGGTTTGCGGCTTGAAAACTGCCACCCGTTCACGCGCGAGTTGTGGGGGCGGCACTGGCTTTTTGCTCACAATGGTGACCTAAAAAACTACAAGCCCGATTTGAACGGGGACTACCTTCCCGTCGGCAGCACCGACAGCGAGCTGGCTTTCTGTGAGCTGCTGCAAACGCTGCGCGAGAGCAGCCCCGGAAAAAGCCCTCATGCGCCTTGCTCGCTTGACCGCGTTTTTGACGCGTTGTGCGAAGTCACGCAACGCACAGCCGAGCATGGCGTCTTCAATTTCCTGCTGTCTAACGGGCAGGCCATGTTTGCCCACTGCTCCACGCGGCTGTGGTATCTAGTGCGCCAGTGGCCGTTTTCCAATGCACAGCTGGTTGACTCGGACTTGAGCATGGACTTCGCCCAGACCAACGCGTCGAATGACCGCCTCTGCATCATTGCCACCCAGCCCTTGACGCGCAATGAAAACTGGCAGCAGCTGGAGCCTGGCCAGTTGTTGTGGATTGAAGGCGGCCACGTGGTGCGGCATGCGCAACTTCAGGTCAGCGAAGAAATCCGCCTGAAGAACGAGGCCAACCTGGCCTGCGTTTAATTCCATTCCCATTTCAATGCGATATGTTGTTACTTCGTCTTCGCCTTCGCCGTTAAAGCACGGTCTGCGGCTTCGCGCCTAATCTCGTATTGAAATGGAAATGGAAATGCAAACGGAAACGGAATAAGTCAGTTCGCGTGACGCCTGTTAAAGCGCCGCTGCCAGGCGCGTGCCCTGGTCGATCGCCCGTTTGGCATCGAGCTCTTGGGCCTCGTCTGCACCGCCAATCAGGTGCGTTTTAACGCCCGCAGCGCGCAGTGGTTCCAGCAGTTCACGCAGCGGTTCCTGACCGGCGCACAACACGATGTTGTCGACTTCCAGCACAGTAGCGTCTTTGTGATTGGCGCCAAAAGTGATGAACAGGCCCAGGCCTGAGCCATGCGCCACAATGCGTTCGTAATTCACGCCTGAGAGCATCTCGACATTTTTCATTTTCAGCGCAGCGCGGTGAATCCA
>JANXTM010000102.1 GCA_025352405.1 Polaromonas sp. | reverse complement strand
TGCCGGCTGTTTGTCAATCGACAGCGCCAATACGCCCAGACCCACCGCCTTGTGCGCCCGCCACAGGGCTTCTATGTAAGGCGACTGCAGCGCACAAAAAGGACACCAGCTAGCCCACCAGTACACCACAAGCGTCTTGCCTCGCATCTCAAGAGCCCGCCAGGCGCTCCCGTCTAGAAGCATCACATCAGGCAAATGCAGCACGCTTGCCAGCTTGGGCAATGCACGCTCAGGCGCCTGCGCCCGGACTGGCCAGGCCGCGCCAAGCGCCGCCAGCGCTACTGCGCCGGGCATAGCTGACCGCAGCAGATCGCGGCGACTGATAGGTTGACTTGTCGCTTGCTTGGGCACTGCAGGCTCCTGGGCTAAATCGTTTGCACACCTGAACACTGGCTTTTCCGGGCGTCCCTACAATACGGGCTTCTCGCGCATGTACGCGCGCCCACGCGCGCGCTCATGCATGGATTAACCATACCAAAAAATTCAAGAAAAATTTTGCCGTGTTAAAAAACCAGCTTTCCGCCCCTTCTGCGCCAGTTTCAAAATTGCCCGCAAAGGCCGCACCGGCTGGCGACACCCGGCGCATCCAGGTGCGGCGCTCTGGTGTGCACGGCAAGGGCGTCTACGCGCTACAGGACTTGGCCGAAGGCGAAACACTGATCGAGTATGGCGGCGAGGTCATCAGTTGGAAAGAAGCGCTGCGTCGCCATCCGCACGACCCGCTTGATCCCAATCACACGTTTTACTTTCACATTGACGACAAGCACGTCATTGACGGCAAGCAGGGCGGCAACTCGTCGCGCTGGATCAACCACAGCTGCAAGCCCAACTGCGAGGCAGACGAAGACGGCGGGCGCGTGTTCATCAAGGCGCTGCGCAACATTGCAGCGGGCGAAGAGCTGTTTTATGACTACGGCCTGATCATCGACGCCAAATACACGCCAAAATTACTGGCCGAATACCCTTGCTGGTGTGGCGCAAAGAGTTGCCGGGGCACGCTGCTGGCCCCCAAGGAAAAAAAGGCTGGCAAGGCTGAAAAAGTCGACAAGAAGGCCAAAAAGAATAAGAAAGACAAGGGCGAAAAAAGCGACAAAAAGCCCAAAGACAACAAAGAGACCAAAAAAGGCAAGAAGAAAAACTGAGGCGCCGCCATGACGCCCCCTTTCATCAGCCCCATCCGCTGGCCACTGGAGGCCATCTGGGAGGCCGTGGCGCCCGGCTTGCCGGGTTTCACAGCCGAGGTATTGCCCAGCATTGATTCGAGCAACTCCGAGCTGATGCGGCGCTTCAGGGGCAGCCTCACCGCCGAACCCCGGCCAGAACCCACCTTGCTGGTAGCCGAGCAGCAGACCGCCGGGCGAGGGCGGCTGGGGCGCAGCTGGCTCAGCCAGCGCGGTGACAGTCTGACGTTTTCCCTTGGGCTGCCGTTGCAGCCTGCCGACTGGTCGGGTCTGTCACTAGTGGTTGGCATCAGCCTGGCCGAAAGCCTGGAGCCCGACGGCGGTTGCGGCAAAGCCGGCAGCGCCGTCAACCGCATTGGCCTGAAATGGCCCAATGATTTATGGCTTGCTGACAAAAAAGACAACAAAGGCCAGCCGGACTACAGCAAGCTGGGCGGCATTCTGGTGGAAACCGCCAGCTGGGAAGGTCTGCGTTACGTCGTGATTGGCGTTGGCATCAATATGCGGGCTCTGTTATTGCCCGCGGCGGCGACCACCGAAAGCGCACTGACAACCAGCGCCCCCATTCCAGCCGCTGGCCTGCAGCAACTGCTGCCCGACATGGATGCCGCCCAGACCCTGCTGCGCGTCGTGCCGCCGCTGGTTCAGGCGGTGCAGGCTTTTGAGCAGTTTGGTTTTACGCCTTTCCAGGCCCGTTTCGCCCGGCACGACCTGCTTTCTGGCCGCGCAGTGGTCTTGTCAGACGGCACCACAGGTATGGCTTACGGTGTGGGTGAAAACGGCGCATTGCTGGTGCATACTGCGGCTGGCATGAAAGAAATTACCAGTTCAGAAGTGAGCGTGCGCCCATGCTGAGGTTGCTGGTGCTGCTGTTGCTGCTCGCTAATGCCGGCTATTTTGCGTGGTCGCACGGCGTGCTGGCCGCCTATGGTTTTGCCCCCGCTGTTCAGTCTGAACCGCAACGGATGGCCCAGCAATTGCGGCCGGAAGCCATGCGCATTTTGACCATAACCGAGGCACGCAAGTTCAAAAGCATGCCGGACGCGACCTCAGCAAGCAGCGTGGAGCAGTCCGCTGTTGTGGCTCAGTGCCTGCAGGCTGGTGTCTTCAGTGACGAGCAGAGCGCCGCTTTGCGCACGCGCCTGCAAAACGCCTTGCCCACGGGCAGCTGGGCGTTTGAAAGCAGCGTCGAGCCGGCACGCTGGATGATTTACATGGGCAAGTACACCAGTGCAGACGCACTTGCCAAAAAGAAGGGGGAGCTGCGCCAGCGCAACATCTCGTTCGAGCCCCTGAACAGTCCGGCGCTGGAGCCCGGCCTGTCCCTTGGCAACTTCAGCTCCCAACTGGACGCCGATACCGAGCTGGTCCGCATCGCCAAGCGCGGCGTGAAAACCGCCCGGGTCATCCAGGCGCAGACCGAGTTGCGCGGCCAAAAGCTCAAGCTAGCCGCCGTGACCCCGGCCATGCGCGCCCAGCTGGAGTCCCTCAAGCCACAGCTGGCGGGAAAAACCCTGCAGGCCTGCCGTTAAGAAATGGCTTGGCAAATGTGCGACCAATACCAGATGCTATGATTTATATAGCTAATAGCCACCGTATTTGCTGCCGCTGAGCCTTTTTTATATCTAAAAGTACACCATGAACATCGAAAAAGACACCGCCGTCACCCTGAGCTTCAAGGTCTCAGACACCAACGGCAAGCTGATTGAAGAAAGCGCCGACCCCACGGTTTACCTGCATGGCGGCTACGGCAACACGCTGCCGAAGATTGAAGAAGCCCTCGAAGGCAAGGCGGCGGGCTACCAGGTCACGCTGCAACTGCAGCCGCAGGATGCCTTTGGCCTGCGCGACGAAAGCCTGTTGCGCGCGCTGCCGAAAAAACAGTTCCCACCGGGCGTCAAAGTAGGCGGCCAGCTGGAAGGCCATGGCGACGACGGCCAGATGCAGGTGTTCAACGTCATGAAAATCAAGGGCGACACCGTGCTGCTCGACGGCAACCACCCGCTGGCGGGCAAGGAACTGCGCTTTATTTTGAAAGTCATGGAGGTGCGCGTAGCGTCTGAAGAAGAAATTGCGCACCGCCATGTGCATGGCGAACACGGCCATCATCATTGACTGCAAAGACCCCGCGCTCGCTGTGGGTCATGCTGTTTGCACTGACCACAGCATTTGCCCTTAGCCAGGCGTGGCGCACGGTGGCGGCCATTATGGCAGCGCCGCTGCAGACTGATTTTCATTTAAGTCCGCAAGCCCTGGGCCTTTTTGCCGGGGCTTTTCACTTTGCGTTTGGTGTCATGCAGCTCTTCATGGGCATTGGTATTGACCTGCATGGCGTGCGGCGTACCGTGCTGGTGGCCTTTCCGGTGGCGATTGTCGGCTCGGTAGTCTCAAGCATGGCCAGCAGTTTTCACATGCTGCTGCTGGGCCAGGTGCTGATAGGCATCGGCTGTGCGCCAGCGTTTCTGGTCTGTACGGTGTTCATCTCGCGGCATTTTCCGGCCAGCCGCTTTGCAGCGATTTCGGGCATCACGCTGGGCCTGGGCGGTATCGGCATGCTGGCCACCGGCACGCCACTGGCCTGGCTGATTGAGGCCACCTCCTGGCGCATGGGTTTTGCCGTGCTGGGCATTATGGCCGTGCTGGCGTGGCTGCTGATCTGGCAGCTGGTGTACGAACCCGAACCCGACGCCCGCCACATGGCAAGCGCCGTACCTAAAGAGTCCATACGTGAAGCGTTTGTCAAGTTTGGCGCCTTGTTTTTGCTGCCGCAAACGTTGGGCATTGTGCTGCTGTCGAGCGTCGGTTATGCCTCGTTCATCGCGCTGCGTGGCTTGTGGCTGGGGCCGCTGCTGATTCAGCGGCATGATTTTTCGCTGGTGCAAAGCGGCAACGTGGCACTGGTGATGTCGCTTGCGTCGCTGATTGGCTCACCCCTGTTTGGCCGGCTGGACCCGGGCCTGCTGCGCCGGCGCAGCTGGATCATCGGGTTTTCGTTTTTCAGGGCCGGGTTGTTTGCCATGTTTGCTTTTACCAGCAGCGCCTGGATCGACGTGGCAGGGCCGATTTTGATTGGCCTGCTGTCGGGCAGCCTGGTGCTGCAATACGCCGATGTGCGCGCCGCCTATCCGGCGGCACTCACGGGCCGCGCCATGGGTGCTTTCACGATGGCCATGTTTTTGGGTATTGCGGCCATGCAGTGGCTGACTGGCCTGGTGGCATCCATCGCCGCAGCGCACGGGCTTGATCCGTTCACCTTTGTCATGGCCAGCATTGCCGCGCTGCTCGCGGCAGGTGCCATAGCCTTCACGCTGCTGCCCGGGCCTCATCACCCAGCCCAGCCTTGAACGTCTAAACCGCCGAGCCCATGGCTGCGGTAGCGGGCTGCAACCGCAGCAGACTGCGCGCAAGATGAGCCACAAAAAAGCCCGCTCAAGTGCGGGCTTTTCCGGCCGCCCGACCGGTACCAAACCGGTTCAGGCCTGCAACGCTTACTGCGTCGAGCAGCTGAAACTTGTAGCCAGATTGACGTCTCCGGTGCCCTTGTACTTGGCATAGGCCGGGTAATCGCACAGCGGCCGCGTCCTGCCCACCACGCCGGCGCTGTCAGCCACCACCTGGCTGGGTGGCGTGGCGCCCTTTTCAACCCAGTTTTCAAGCGTTGTCAGCGAGTCCCAGGACGCGTTAAAAACGCTGCTAACCGCATGGCCATAGCCGGGAATCTCATAGTAACGGGCAAAACTGTCGACCTTCGCCGCGCCCATGGTGTTGCG
>JANXTM010000091.1 GCA_025352405.1 Polaromonas sp. | reverse complement strand
TTGGACAGTCATGCAGGCGCAACTGGGTACGCTTGAGTCCGTTCTTTGACTACCCTGCCGACATCCGCAAAGTGATTTACACGACCAACGCCATTGAATCGATAAACATGAGCCTGAGGAAAATCACCAAGACCCGAGGCTAGTTTCCAACCGATGAAGCCGTGTTCAAACTGTTTTACCTGGCACTGAACAACATCAGCCAGAAGTGGACCATGCCGATACGGGATTGGAAGGCCGCCCTGAATCGCTTTACTATCCAGTTTGACGAGCGCATGCCGCGCGTCTAACTCAACCGCCGTTTACACAAAATTCGGGATACCCCCCTACGTCACCGACCATTTCTAAAACCCACAGGCCCCAGCAAAATCGCCTTCTGGCCGCCCTGCCCGCAGATGTCATGGCGCGCCTGGCCGATCATTTTGAACTGGTATCGCTGCGGCTGGGCGACATGCTCTACCAGCCCGGCAGCCAGCTCTGGCACGCTTACTTTCCCACCACGGCCATTGTGTCGCTGCACTGCGTAATGGCATCAGGCGCGTCGGCTGAGGCTGCTGGCGTTGGTAATGAAGGCATGCTGGGAATTTCGCTGTTCATGAGCGGTGAACCCACATCAAGCACTGCCGTAGTGCAAACCAGCGGCTATGCCTATCGTCTGGAAAGCCACTTGCTCAAGCAGGAGTTTGACCGCGGTGATTGGCTGCAGCGCGCCCTGCTGCGCTTCACCCAGGCGCACATCATGCAGATGATGCAAACCGCTGCATGCAATCGACACCATCTGCTGGAGCAGCAGCTGTGTCGCTGGCTGCTCCTGACGCTTGACCGCAGCCCATCGTACGAGCTGGTCCTTACCCAGGAACTGGTGGCCAACATGCTTGGCGTGCGCCGGGAAGGTGTGACGGAGGCCGCTGGCAAGCTGGCCTCATCAGCTACCGGCGCGGACACATAACAGTGCTTGATCGGGCCGGATTAGAGCGCCACGCCTGCGAGTGCTATGGCGTGGTGAAAAAAGAGATGGCCCGCCTTTTTCGCTATTAATAAAATAGCGATCAGCCTCCGTAAATATTGCCGCAGACGCACTTTTCCCTGAATTTTTATATCTAAGTGGATGTTGCCATTCGGGCTTGTGCGTTCTGCTGGATGACGTCATGAAAGTGTCACTGTGCCTGTCTAAAGTGCAGCAAACAATGCGACTTTCCACACCTTAACAAGACACTCCTATGAAAAAAAAGTTTGATTGCTGCCGCTATTGTGTCCATGGCTACCTCTGCTGCGCTCGTCGCCTGTGGCGGCAGTGAATCATCTTCCGGTGCGCCTTTCACCATCAAGGTTATTGGCTTCAACGATTACCACGGCACACTTGAATCACCCGGTACCTTTGGGCAAAACAGTTCGGTCGCTGCGGCTAGCAGGCCTGCTGTGGGTGGTGCCGACTTCCTAGCTGCGCACGTCGCCAATTTGAAGAAGCAGAACCCGCTGAATGTGGTGGTGGGTGCGGGTGACTCGATTGGTGCCTCACCCCTGGTTTCTTCATTGTTCTTTGACGAGCCTGCGGTTGAAACCCTCAACCGCATCGGCCTGGAATTCAACTCTGTGGGCAACCACGAGTTCGACAAAGGTTCTGCCGAATTACTGCGCCTGCAAAACGGCGGCTGCAAAATCACAGCTGGCGCAACCGACCCCAACAGCTGCCGCGGCGCGATTGCGGGCACGCCAGTCCCGTTTGAAGGCGCGAAATTTAAATGGCTGTCGGCCAACGTCGTGTCTACTGCCACCGGTACCCCACTGCTGCCAGCCTATGGCGTCAAAATTTTCAACGGCGTCAAGGTGGCTTTTATCGGCATGACCCTAAAGGCCACGCCCAGTATCGTCACGCCCACCGGCGTGGCTGGGCTGGAGTTCAGGGATGAAGCTGCAACGGTCAATGCTTTGATTCCGGAGCTGCGTGCGCTGGGCATCGAGTCGATTGTGGTGCTGGTGCATGAAGGCGGCTTTCAAACCGGAACACTGGGCGACATCAATGGCTGTGAGGGCAACCTGGACGGCTCGCCGATTGCCAGCATTGTCAAACAGCTTGACAACGCCGTTGATCTGGTCGTCAGTGGCCATACCCACGCGGCTTACAACTGCATGCTGCCCAACGCTGCTGGGCGGAAGATTTCAGTGACAAGCGCCAGCTCTTTTGGCCGTGTGTTGACCGACATTGACGTGACCATTGACCCCAAAACCCGCGACATCACCAAAGTCGCGGCTACCAACCGTCTGGTGGTACGCAACGACCCGGCCATCACGGCCGACACGGTGATTGCCAAAATTGTCGATGCCTATAAAGGCCTGGTGTCGCCCCTTGCAAACACAGTGATTGGCGCCATCACCACCGACCTGAGCAACAGCCGCAGTAACGGTGCCTGCAACATGCCGGCAGGCGATCTGATCGCGGACTCGCAGCTGGCAGCGACGCAACCGGCCAGTTTTGGCGGCGCTGTAATGGCGTTCATGAATGGCGGTGGTGTGCGCAGCCCGGGTTTCACGTTTGCATCCAGCGCTGCAGGGGAAGGCAATGGCAATGTCACGTATGGCAAAGCTTTCACCGTGCAGCCCTTTGGCAATAGCTTGGTGACCCTGTCGCTGACCTCCCAAAACATCAAGGATTTCCTGGAAGAGCAGTTTGCCGGTTGCCTTGGCCAGTCCACCACAGCGACCCGCTTTGCACTGCCTTCAGCCGGCTTCAAATACACTTGGGATGGCAGCAAAGCCTGCGGTTCACGTATCAGCAACGTGACACTGCTTAGCAATAGTGCCATGGATACGCTGGTGAATACCGCTGGCGTTGTGCAAAACCCAACCAAGTCCTACCGCGTGACAGTCAACAATTTCATGGCAGATGGCGGCGACGGCTACTCTACCCTGCTCAAGGGAACCAACCGCATTGGCGGCGCGCAGGACATTGACGCATTGACCGCTTTCCTGGCCAACTTTAAAGCGCCTAAAGCAGCTTATGCGCTCGGTGCTAACGCGGTTGATGCAGGCTCACCCCGTATTACTCGAGTGGGCTCCAGCACCACCTGCCCAAGCGGCGCCAACGTCAACCCGTGAACACCAAGCCAGCTGCACTTTCGCAAGCATTTAATTGCATCCTGGTGCGGCTGGCAGCAGCGCTGGTCGTTCTTCATGTTCATGCAGGCAGCGCGCTGGCGGCGGACCCCTTGACCAGCGCTGACAGGCTGCGCCAGTTCATGGATGAGGTGCGGCCCCAGCCTTCGGCCAGCCAGGCGGGCGGGCAAGCGGTTCGGGAGGCCGCCGCTGTATCGCCCGCCCGGTTGCAGGAACGTGCCGAGCTGCTTAAAACCGGTGAAAGCGCCCTTGCACGCCTGGACCTCACCGCTGCGCTCGATGCGTTTGAGCGCGCCACGCTGATTCTGCATGCGGCTGATACCGAGATAGCACTGGTTCGCACCTACATGCAGGGTGGCGACTACCGGCGGGCACTAGCTTTTGGCGCACACACCGCCGGTGCGCACCTAGACGTGATTGGCGGCTCCACCCTGTATGCCTGGCTGCTACATGTGGGTGGCCAACCCGCGATCGCCCAGCGCTTGCTGGCAGCGTCTGAGTCACGCATGCCGGGCAACCCGGTGGTGGCCGCTGTGCAGCAACAGTTGCAGTCAGGCAAGCCTGTTGCCACGGGCCAGCTGCTTGCCCCTCCCACGCGGCTGGCACCTTATGGTGACGCCAAAGGTCTGCCAGACACGGCTCGGGTGGTGGGCAGTGCGCTGCTGCTGCAAGGCGGAACAGGTGCACTGATGCCGCTCAACCTGCTGCCCCGCTCAGGCAGGCTGTGGCTGCGCAATGGCCTGGGGCAACTGGTCAAAGCCAAAATAGACAAACGATTGAATGATCTGAATGTGGCGCTGGTGCGACTGAATGGCTCATTGCCCGCACCAGAAGACCTGTTGGTGGCACCGGGCGATGCCTTTCCGGGCAGCACAGGTTTTGCGGTTGAATATGTCAGCACGCCAGACGCCGCACCCGCGTGGCCGGTGTTACGTGCCGGCTTTTTGGGCGGTGGCGTGGGTAATTCTGGCGAGCGACTCCTGGGTATCGACATGCCTGCAGGGCCGCGTGGTGGACCGGTATTTGATGGTACCGGGCGGTTGATTGGTTTGGCCTTACAAGGATCGGCAGGTACGGCTGCTGTGGGGGATGACAGGCTGGTTGCGGTCTCGCAACTTCGCAAAGCCCTGCGTGTTGCGATGGCCAGCGAGCAACTGACTGCGTACGATGCACCGGGCCCGGCCGGCCCCAGACCACGCGGCCTGGTGGACAAAATTTACGAGAGCAGTCTGAAGACCAGCCTGCAGGTCATCACGGCACCGTAAGCATTGCGTTTACTGTTCAGGTTTCAGGCACTCACCAGCGCTGTACGCCGCACCCGCCGTACATTGAACGCGCTGGCAATCAGCACCGCCTGCACCACTGCCAAGCCGAGCAGCACCGTACTGAATTTGCGCTGGTCCATCAACGCACCGAAAATCAGCGGAGAAATGGCCTGACCGATGTCCAGCCCCGAATACACCACGCCATAGACCCGACCGGTGGCGTTGTCGGGGGTAGAGCGCTTGACCAGCAGGTCACGCGATGGCCCTGCAATACCGGCAGAAAACCCCATCGCACCAAACAGCACGGGCACAAGTGCTGCGGCAAACGTGCCAAAGCCAAGATAAAGCGCAATCACAGCCGCCACGCCCATGCCCGCTCCGACCACGCGTTCGCAGCGCGTCGGGTCTGACGCTAAAAAACCGCCCAGCACCATGCCGCCAGCGCTACACACCATGTATATCGTCAGGCACATCGCCACCAGTGCCACGGGTACGTCGTGTAGCTGGCGAGCGGCTTCGGGCGCAAAGGCCTGCACCACGCTCAACGCCATGGCGTAGAAAAAGAAGAATGCAAAGCACATCCATACGGCGGGAATACGCAGAAAATCAAGACTGCTTCCGGCTTTTCCAGTAGCCAGTCCACCCGCTTTTTCGGCGGCTGCCGGGGTAGCAGGCAAGCTCAATTTGTCACGGTTTAAAAGCAACACCGCCAGCACCACAAAAGCCAGCGTGCCCGCACTGGCCAGCGCCACGCGCCATGAAAAAGCAAGGGTCAGGGGCACCAGCATGGCCGGTGCCAGCGCCCAACCCAAACTACCAGTGATGCCGTGAAAACTGTAGGCATGGCCCAGGCGCGGCGCGCTGACCTTGCGGTTGAGCAGCGTGTAGTCGACCGGGTGAAACACGCCATTGCCCACACCTGCCAGCATCGAAAAACCCGCCAGCATGGCATAGCTGGTGCTGATTGAAAAACCAAACGCCGCCAGGCCAAGTAGGGCCAGTCCGGCAAACAGCACCGGGCGCGGACCAAAGCGGTCCACCACAAAGCCAGACGCCGCCTGCACGCCGCAAGACACCACAAAAAACAGCGTCATTAAAAACCCCAGCTCCGCGTAGCTGGCGTTGAATTCAACCTTGAGCCACGGAAACAGCGGTGCCAGCAACAACTGGCTGAAATGGCTGATCAGGTGGGCCATACCCACCAGGCCAATCACGCCCGCGTCCTGTTTAAACGGCACAGTGGCGCTGGGAAAATTGAAAGTGCTTGATGAAGTCATGGCGCTATCTTAGTGGTGCCCACGCACGCCAGGCCATTGGGTAAGTTTTATTGATTTTCGCCCAGCCCAAAAAGGCTGGTGGAAGTGCGGTCCTGTTCCCTACATGCAGCTACGCACTTCGAGCCGCGGTGGCATGCCTGGGCTAATCGTGCCCCGAGTTTCACCAACCGTCCTGCCGCTTCAGTGAATTACTTGTCCGTGGATAAAGACAGGTCGTGAACAGCTTGCGGATTGACATCAAAGCTCGGCTGCCAAGTGATTTCAGATGCTGCAGGAATTGCGTACTCCTTTGATGTCGGACCTGACAGGAGCTTATCTGCAGCATTGGCCGATACTGCAACGTGACCTGGACCGAAAGCCAACAGCAGGACGTAAAACGTCGTAACAACCAAAATGGGGGCAATGAAAAACTTTGTCATGACTTGGTCCTTTTTACAACTTCTGCCTAGGAAAAAAGCAGATGGTGCGAAGGTATCAAAATCATGTTGTCAGGGAAAGTCTTCTGAATGGATTTTCAGGAGTCTTAATTTCTTTTAAGGTTTTTGGTTTTAGCCAGCAAGACCACCGTGACGCGTCCAGGTCACCCCTTCGCATCTGAACTGGCTGGCTTCCAGCGTTTGAGCAGCAGCGCGTTGCCCATCACACTGACGGAGCTCAAGGCCATGGCGGCACCGGCCAGTACCGGGTTTAAAATACCAAGCGCGGCAAGCGGTATGCCGGCGGCGTTGTAGGCAAAGGCCCAGAACAGGTTCTGGCGGATTTTGGCCACCGTGCGGGCTGAAATGTCCAGCGCTGCCGCCACCAGCAGCGGGTCACCGCGCATCAGCGTGATCCCTGCTGCATGCATGGCGACGTCGGTGCCGTTTCCCATCGCCATGCCGACATCGGCTGCGGCCAATGCTGGTGCATCGTTGACACCATCGCCGACCATCCCAACAGTGTGGCCGTCCTTTTTCAAGGCAAGCACCCGCGCCACCTTGTCGCCAGGCAGCACTTCCGCCATGACTTCGCCGTCTTCTGGCCGCAAGCCCAGGCGGCGTGCCATGGCTTCGGCTGCGCCCCGGTTGTCGCCTGAAATCATCACGGTTTTGATGCCGCGCGCGCGCAGCGCGGCCAGGGCTTGCATGGCACCAGGTTTGGGTTCGTCGCCAAAGGCCATCAGGGCGCGCAGCGCCAGGCCGTCTGCCGTGCGCTCGGCCATGGCCGATACCGTAGCGCCCTGCCCTTGCAATGCTGCGGCCTGGGCTGCCACGCTGCTGATGTCCACCTTCAACTCGTCCATCCAGCGCAGGCTGCCAATCAAAAAACTGCGCGTGCCCACCCTGCCCTCGGTGCCCCGTCCGGGGACGGCGCTGACCTGGGTGGGCGCTGCAATCGCTACTGTTTTTTGTCTGGCCTCATTGACAACCGCTCTGGCCAGCGGGTGGTCGCTGCCGCTTTGCAGACTGGCTGCCATGCGCAGCGCTTCCAGTGAATCTATGCCCGCCGGCACGACCAAGGCTGTCAATTTGGGTTGCCCGACTGTTAGCGTGCCAGTCTTGTCAAAGGCCATCACATCAACTTTGTGTGCCAGTTCCAGCGCTTGGGCGTCTTTGATCAAAATGCCGTTTTTGGCCGCCACCCCAGTGCCCGCCATGATGGCGGCGGGTGTAGCGAGGCCAAGTGCACACGGGCAGGCAATGACCAGCACAGCCACTGCGTGAATGAGTGCCAGCTCAAACGCGTGGCCTGTGAGCCACCAGCCCAGCAGCGTTGTGAGTGCAATCACCAAAACCACGGGCACAAATACGGCGCTGACCTGGTCCACCATGCGCTGAATCGGGGCCTTTGCGGCCTGGGCATCTTCGACCAGGGCAATGATGTGCGACAGCACAGTCTGGCTGCCCACGGCGGCCACCTGCATCACCACGCGGCCATAGCCGTTGATGGAGCCGCCCGTGAGCTTGCCACCGGTTTCTTTGGTGACCGGAAGCGGCTCGCCGGTCAGCATGGACTCATCCACCTGCGTGAGGCCCTCCAGCAGCGTGCCATCTACGGGAAAGCGTTCACCGGGTTTGACCACAATGCGATCGCCGACCAGCACCTCGGCAACCGGCACATCGACTTCACCGTCCACGCCGATCAGATGCGCGGCTTCAGGCCGCAGGGCATGCAGTGCGCGAATCGCCGATGTGGTTTGCCGTTTGGCGCGTGCTTCCAGCCATTTGCCCAGCAGCACCAGCGTAATGACGAGGGCCGAGCCTTCAAAATACAAGTGCACCATGGTGCCCGCATCAGCCGTCAGCCACAGCCACATCGACAATGCCCATCCCGCAGTGGTGCCCAGCGCCACCAGCAAATCCATGTTGCCCGCTAGCGCTTTAACTGCACCCCAGGCGGCTTTGTAAAAGTGGGCGCCCAACACAAACTGTACGGGTGTGGCCAGCAAAAACTGCCACAGAGGCGGCAACATCCAGTGCTTGCCAAATAGGTCGGCGATCATGGGAATAAGCAGCGGCAACGACAGCGCCAGCCCAATGCCCACAGGCATAAACCCGGCCCAGGGCGAAGCGTCTGGCGCGTCAATGGCGGCGCTGGCAGCGCGGGGCTCATACCCTGCGTCACGCACGGCGCGGCGCAGGCGGGCCTCAATCTGCTCACCGGGTGCATACACAATGCGAGCCGACTCAGTGGCCAGGTTAACCGTAGCTGTCTGTACGCCTTGGACTTTTTTAAGGGCCTTTTCAACCCGGGCCACACACGACGCACAAGTCATGCCACCAATGCCAATATCCAGCGGAAGGGGTGAAGCCAGCAAGGTTAAAGCAGTTGTCATAGTTAGAGCTTAAAGCTTCACATGGTGGCAAGGTCAAGCATGGATGTTCATCAACCCTACAGCGAACAGTGCTGCCGGCGTTGCGATTGACCTTCACATCATGACAAGGTCCACGATATGCTCTGGGTTCACGTTTTTGAATCAATAACAACTCACCAATTCACCAATTCAGCAATTCAGCAATTCAGCAATTCAGCAATTCACCACCAGGAGTTTTTAAATGATCCAGACCTTTATCGTCACTGGCATGACCTGCGGCCACTGCGAAAACGCCGTGACACGTGCGCTTAAGCAGCTTGATCCGCAAGCCGAAGTCACCATAGACCGAAGCGCCAACAGGGTAGACGTACAGTCTGGCCAGGCACGTGCGCTTTTGAGCCAGGCGATTGCCGAAGTAGGCTACGCCGTCGCAGCCTGAGCACACGCATGGCGGCAGCACACACACTTTGGCCGGTGGCGATTGGCACGGCGGAGCGCTTGTCCCATGTGTCGGCACGTATGGTGCGACATTATGAGTCGCTTGGCCTGCTGGCCAGCGTGGTGCGTACCGACGGCGGTTACCGACAATACAGTGAAGCCGACGTGCGTTCACTGCAATTTATCAAGCGTGGGCGGGAGCTGGGCTTTTCAATGGCCGAGATTGCCGAACTGGTCAGCCTTTGGCACAACCGCCGCCGCGCCAGCGCCAGCGTCAAGCGCATTGCCCAAAAACATATGGACGAGCTGGCTCGGCGCATTGACAGTATGCAGGCAATGCAGCGGACGCTAACAAA
>JANXTM010000029.1 GCA_025352405.1 Polaromonas sp. | reverse complement strand
GGCGAACAGGCCGCCGTCGCTGCGGTCGTGGTAGGCCAGGATTTGGCCCTGCGCGCGCAAGGCGTTGATGGCGTTGACCAGATTGACCAGGTCTTGCGGATCGTCCAGGTCGGGCACTAGGCCGCCCTCCAGGTTCAGGCTCTGCGCCAAAATCGACGCGCCCATGCGGCTTTTGCCCTTGCCCAGATCGATCAGGATCAGCGTGGTGTCCGCCTCCAGCGTGTTCAGTTCGGGCGTGAGCGTTCCGCGCACGTCAGGCAAGGTGGCAAATGCGCTCACGATAAGCGACACGGGTGAGGTGACTTTTTTGCCATCATCACCGTCTTTCCAGACGGTGCGCATCGACAGCGAATCCTTGCCGACCGGAATCGACACGCCCAGTGCGGGGCACAGTTCCATACCCACGGCTTTAACGGTCTCATAAAGCGCGGCGTCTTGCCCTGGCTCGCCGCAAGCGGCCATCCAGTTGGCGGACAACTTGACGCGTGGCAGCTCAATCGGTGCGGCCAGCAGGTTGGTGATGGCCTCGGCGACCGCCATGCGGCCAGATGCAGCGGCATTGACAACGGCCAGCGGCGTGCGTTCGCCCATGCTCATGGCCTCGCCTGCAAAGCCCTGGTAGTCGGCCAGGGTGACGGCGCAATCAGCCACCGGCACCTGCCATGGGCCGACCATCTGGTCACGGTGCGTGAGGCCGCCCACGGTACGGTCGCCAATGGTGATCAAAAAGCGTTTGGATGCGACGGTCGGGTGGCTCAGCACGTCGATACAGCTTTTTTGCAGGTCAACGCCTGTCAGATCTATCGGCTTGATGCTGTGCACTACGGTTTTAACGTCGCGGTGCATTTTGGGCGGCTTGCCAAGCAGCACGTTCATGGGCATGTCGACAGGGACAGCCGCATCGGCGTCAGTCAATACCAGCTGCTTTTCTTCAGTCGCCACGCCAATCACGGCAAACGGGCAGCGCTCACGCTCACAAAAGGACTGAAACTGCGCCAGCGACTCGGGCGCTATCGCCATCACATAGCGCTCCTGGCTTTCGTTGCTCCAGATTTCCTTGGGGCTCAAGCCGCTTTCTTCAAGCTGCACCGCGCGCAGGTCAAAGCGCGCGCCCCGCCCTGCGTCGTTGACCAGCTCGGGAAAGGCATTTGACAAGCCCCCGGCACCCACGTCATGGATCGCCAGAATCGGATTGGCCTGGCCCAGCTGCGCACACTGGTTGATGACCTCTTGCGCGCGTCGCTCGATTTCAGGGTTGCCGCGCTGCACCGAATCAAAATCCAGGCTGGCGGCGTTGGTGCCTGAGGCCATCGAGCTGGCGGCGCTGCCGCCCATGCCGATGCGCATGCCGGGGCCGCCGAGTTGAATCAGCAGCGTACCGGCAGGGAACAGAATCTTTTTGGTCAGCCCGGCGTCAATCGTGCCGACACCGCCGGCAATCATGATGGGCTTGTGGTAACCCCAGCGCTGGCCCGCAACGGTTTGCTCATATTCCCGAAAATAGCCGTTCAGATTGGGCCGGCCAAATTCGTTGTTGAAGGCTGCGCCGCCCAGCGGGCCTTCCGTCATGATTTGCAGAGGGCTGGCGATGTGGTCGGGCTTGCCGAAATCGCTGTCAAACAGTTTTGACACGGTGAACCCGGTCAGGCCAGCCTTGGGCCGGGAGCCACGCCCCGTGGCGCCTTCATCACGAATTTCGCCACCGGCCCCGGTCGATGCACCCGGAAAAGGCGAGATCGCGGTCGGGTGGTTGTGCGTCTCGACCTTCATCAGGACGTGGGTCAGCACATTTTCTGTGGCGCTATAAGTTTGATAGCTTATTGCCCCCGTTTTTGCTGCCGTAGGGACCGATTTTGCGTTAAAAATCTGGATTTTTGAGCCCTCCATGACCGATGCATTGTCTGAATACGCCACCACGGTGTGCAAGGGGTTGAGCTTTTCAGTGTTGCGGATCATGCCGAACAGGCTGATGGCCTGCACTACGCCGTCAATGGTGAAATCAGCGTTGAAAATTTTGTGGCGGCAATGCTCGCTGTTGGCCTGCGCGAACATCATCAGCTCCACGTCTGTGGGGTTGCGCTTGAGCTGGGTGAAGGCAGTCACCAGGTAGTCGATCTCGTCCGCAGCCAGCGCCAGCCCAAACTCGGTGTTGGCGTGCGCCAGCGCGGCATGGCCGCCGGCCAGCACGTCAATGGTTTGCAGCGCGGCCCCCTGCAGTTCGGTGAAAAGGCCTGCGGCCTGCGCCCTTTCAAACATGACGCTTTCAGTCATGCGGTCATGCAGCACGCTAGCGACCTGGCCGCGCTGCTCGCCCTCCAGCACAGTCTTGCCAAACAGGCCTGATTTCAGGGCAATGCGGTATTCGGTGATGCGTTCAATACGTTTGATAGCCAGGCCGCAGTTGTGGGCAATGTCAGTGGCCTTGGAAGCCCAGGGCGACACGGTGCCAAAACGCGGCGACACGATTAACAGCGCAGTATCAAGCAGTTTGCCCGTGGCTGCCGGGCAAGGCTCACCGTAGGTCATGAGAGCCGCAAGCTGCTTTTTGACGGTTTCTGCAGGCGGGCCGTCGGTTGCAACCAGATGCACAAACCGGGCGCTTACGCCAACGATTTTGGTATCAATGGCTTGCAGTTGTGTAAGGAGGCGTTGTGCGCGAAAGTCGCTCAGGGCATTGATGCCGTGAGGCTCGCCCTCAAAAGTTGTCAGATGCAGGGTCACGGTAGCGGTGGCCTTGTGGTTGTGGCGGGCATTGAAAATGCCGCTGCAGGGATTGGCACGCCGTCAAACCGGCAGGCAGTTTGCAAGGCGCGTGATAACTCCTGATTTTACCAGCGCATGAGCCGCGTCACGGCAGGTGGAGCCGCCAAATACCGGGCACTGCAATGGCTTGACGACGGTGGGATAATCTAAACATGAGTATTACCTACAAAGACGCCGCCGGGATTGAAGGCATGCGCGTGGCAGGCAAACTGGCCTCTGAAGTGCTGGACTACCTGACGCCCTTCATCAAGCCCGGGCTGACTACCAACGAAATTGACCGCCTGGCGCATGACTACATGACCCAGGTGCAGCACACGATTCCGGCCACGCTGGGTTATGGCCCACCGGGCTATGTGCCCTACCCGAAATCACTATGTACCTCAGTCAACCACCAGGTCTGCCACGGCATTCCCAACGACAAGCCGCTTAAAAAAGGCGATATCGTCAACGTGGACGTCACCGTGATCAAGGACGGCTGGCATGGCGATACCAGTCGAATGTACATCGTGGGCGAGGCCTCGATTGCTGCCAAGCGCCTGTGCACCATCACCTATGAGGCCATGTGGCAAGGCATCATGCGGGTCAAACCGGGCGTCAGGCTGGGGGACCTCGGGTTTGCAATCCAGCAGTTTGCC
>JANXTM010000012.1 GCA_025352405.1 Polaromonas sp. | reverse complement strand
ACCATGGGCGCAAAAGCTTGTGAAAGCCTCAGGCTACAAAGGCCAGACCGTGGTCGCGTCACAAGGAATTACCGCCCGCACATTACATGCAGACAAAGGCCACACCCACGCAGAGACCGACCCACATGCCTGGCAAGACCCAGTGAATGTTGTGCTCTACGTGCGCAATATTTCCACCGCATTAAGCCGACTGGACCCGGCTGGTGCATCAAGCTATCAAAGCAACAGCCAGGCTTACATCGAAGAGTTGCAGATACTGGATGCCTGGGCCAAAGCGCAAATCGCAGCCCTGCCCATAGGCAAGCGCAAAGTCATTACGTCCCATGACGCCTTTAGCTACTTTGCAGCGCACTATCAGCTTCGTTTTCTCGCACCGCAAGGCGTTTCAACCGAAGCCGAACCCAGCGCCAAAGAGGTGGCCCAGCTGATCCAGCAAATTCGGCGCGAAAAAATACGGGCTGTGTTCATAGAAAACATGGGCAACCCCAAACTACTGGCCCAGCTGGCCAAAGATGCCGGCGTCACGATGGGCCCCAGCCTGTATGCCGATGCCTTGTCCAGTCCCGACAAGCCAGGCAGTACGTATTTAAAAATGATGCGTTACAACGTGTCGCAGCTGGTAGCGGGGATGGCAAAAAACTGAGAGTCAAACGCTGCGCTTCTGTTTGTTGATCTGGAGCGAGCCCAGAAATTGCTATATATGTTGTAGCAACTACCCCCCGTTTTTGCTGGGTCAAGCTTGCTTTTTATGCTTTTTTTACAGCGACTAGCTTTTTGCCAGGCGGCTAAAGGTTTTGCGAAATTTCGCCACCTTGGGACCCGCGACTGCCACGCAATAACCCTGGTTGGGGTTGTTGGCAAAGTAATCCTGGTGGTAGGCCTCGGCGGGCCAGTAGTTCTCAAGCGGCAACACTTCAGTGACGATGGGTTTGCTGAAAATCTTCTCGCTGTTCAGCTGGGCAATCATCTCGTCGGCCAACCGCTTTTGCTCGGCCGTCCCGTAGTAGATGCCGCTGCGGTACTGGGTGCCGCTGTCGTTGCCCTGGCGGTTAAGGGTGGTGGCGTCATGCACAACAAAAAAGATTTCAAGAATCTCGGTCAGGCTGATCTCTGCCGAGTCATAGGTCAGCTTGACCACCTCATTGCTGCCGGTGCGGCCAGAGCAAACATCTTCGTAGCTGGGCCTGCTGGCCTGGCCGTTGCTGTAGCCTGACTCAACGTCGGTCACGCCGCGTACCTGCACGTAAACCGCTTCGGTGCACCAGAAGCAGCCGCCGCCCAGGGTGATGGTTTGAAGTTCGCTCATAAGTTTCCTTGGTTTCTGATGCTTGATCGGTAGTTGACGATATGCGGGTGATTCACTGTAATGCCAACCCCCATGAGTCGTGCGGCAACGGGTTTTCTTTCAAACCGTAACGGCAGCACGCACCGCATCGACAAACGAGGCCAGCGCAGCGCTGCCCCCGCTGGTGCGGCTGGTTTTCCACAGGCAATGGGTCTGATAGGGCGTGCTGGCCACTTCCGGCGGTACAGGCGCCATGAAAGGCACAAAAACGGTGCCCGGCATGGCCGACTGCTGCAGCGCAGCCGGCACCAGCGCCACCCCCATGCCGCGCGACACCAGCGCCACCACGCTGAGCCAGTGCTGCAGCTCGTAGCGAATCTCGGGGTAAAACCCGGCCTCCAGGCAGGTTTGCAAAATGCGGTCGTGGTAGTCCGGCGACACGGTGCGTGAGACCACGGCAAAGGGCTCGCCTTGCAGCAACGCCAAGGGCAGCGATGCCTCGCCCCCCAACGCATGACCAGCCGGCAGGCAACACACAAAGGCCTGGCTGGCCACCAGAATCTGGCTCAACCCGGGCGGCACGCGGGTGGTGTGCACAAAGCCCAGGTCCAGCCGCTCATGCGCCAGCTCAATGAGTTGCTCGCTGGATGAAAGCTCTTTCAGCATCACGCGGAGCAAAGGGTGCTGCGCCTGAAAGCGCGCCAGTATTTCGGGCAGCCCGTTGTACAGCATGGTGCCGGCAAACCCGAGGCTCAGGCTACCCGCCATGCCCTGGCCCACATCCTTGGCAAGCGCTGCGGCCTCGGCGGCCTGGTCAAGCAAGCTACGGGCAGCCGGTACAAACGCCTTGCCTGCCGCCGTGAGTGCGACCTGCTTGCTGTTTCGCGTGAACAGCCGGGTGCCGATCGAGGCTTCAAGCTGCTGGATGTTGAGCGACAGCGGTGGCTGCGACATCGACAAACGCCGCGCCGCACGGCCAAAGTGCAGCTCTTCTGCCAACACCAGAAAATAACGCAAGTGTCTGAACTCCATAAACCACCACCAATATAAATTAACTATCGTTAAATCCTTATTTGATATTAGACAAGTATTTATGACTATCGAATAATATGCATCAAATTGCGTAATAACCCTTTCTGGAGATATCCCATGTCAAGCCTCACCGCCGCAGCCAAAGCCAAATTCAAGTGGGAAGACCCGTTCCTGCTGTCAGAGCAGCTGACAGACGACGAGCGCGCCATCGTCGATGCGGCGCATGACTTTTGCCAGGACAAACTGCAAACCCGCGTGCTGATGGCTGCCCGCCACGAGAAGTTTGACCGGGAGATCATGAACGAAGCCGGTGCCATGGGTTTTCTGGGCGCCACGATTGAAGGTTACGGTTGCGCTGGCCTGAATTACGTGAGCTACGGCCTGATTGCCCGCGAAGTCGAGCGCGTAGACAGCGGCTACCGCAGCGCCATAAGCGTGCAAAGCTCGCTTGTCATGCATCCCATCCACGCCTATGGCAGCGAAGCACAGCGCCAAAAATACCTGCCCAAACTGGTCACCGGCGAATGGGTTGGCTGCTTTGGCCTGACCGAGCCTAACCACGGCTCTGACCCGGCCAGTATGCTGAGCCGCGCCAGGCCCGCCCAACGTGACGGCGTCGACGGCTTCATCATGAACGGGGCCAAGATGTGGATCACCAACTCCCCCATCGCAGATGTGTTTGTGGTCTGGGCCAAATTAACCGACCCGGACGGCAACACCGGCGGCCAGGAAAGCATTCGCGGCTTCATTCTTGAAAAAGGTATGAAAGGACTCACGGCGCCCAAGATCGAAGGCAAGATGAGCTTGCGCGCGTCGATCACTGGGGAGATCGTCATGGACGGCGTATTTGTGCCCGAAGCCAATTTGCTGCCGAATGTGAGTGGCCTCAAGGGCCCGTTTGGTTGTCTGAACAAGGCGCGTTACGGCATCGCCTGGGGTGCGCTGGGTGCGGCTGAAGACTGCTGGTTTCGCGCCCGTCAATACACCATGGACCGCGTACAGTTTGGCCGTCCTCTGGCGCAAAACCAGCTGATTCAAAAGAAACTGGCCGACATGCAGACCGAAATCGCTCTCGGCCTGCAGGCCTGCCTGCGCGTAGGCCGCCTGATGGACGAGGGCAAAGACGTGCCCGAAATGATCAGCCTGATCAAGCGCAACAGTTGCGGCAAGTCACTTGACATTGCGCGCATGGCACGTGACATGCACGGTGGTAACGGCATTCATGACGAATACCACGTGATTCGCCACATGATTAATTTAGAGACCGTCAACACCTACGAAGGTACACATGATGTGCACGCCCTGATTTTGGGCCGGGCCCAAACCGGGCTACAGGCGTTTTATTGAGCTTGATTTGACAGATTTTTAGGCCCCTGCGGCAGCAAATACGAGAGCTATCTGCTATATTTTTTATAGCATACATAAAATTTTTATAACTCTGCACCTGTGGGTTCACCACAAAACAGTTGCCTGGCAAGGCGGCATCGGTTGACGCTGGGAAGGTAAGTAGCTACATTACTAACCAGTCAGTCAGTAACCATGTCGCTTTCCAAATTATTTCGTCCAAAAAATGCCGTGATCGCCGTCAAACGCGAGCGACGAAAAGAAGCGCGTCCGGGCGAACTGCTAGCCGCCGCACTCGACCTGTTCGTAGAAAAAGGCTTTGCGGCCACCCGCGCTGAAGAGGTTGCAGCGCGTGCCGGCGTCTCCAAAGGCACGCTTTTTCTGTACTTTCAGAGCAAGGAAGAGCTCTTCAAAGCCGTGGTGCGCGAGAACATTTCGGGTCGCTTCAAGGAGTGGAACGAGGAGTTTTCCGCTTTTGACGGTAACAGCGCCGAAATGCTGGGTTACTGCATGAACGTCTGGTGGGACCGGGTCGGCGCAACCAAGGCCTCGGGTATCACCAAACTGATGATGAGCGAGGCCAGTAACTTCCCGGAGCTGGCCGCGTTTTACCAGCACGAGGTCATTCAACCCGGCCAGACTTTGATACGCCGGATTTTGCAGCGCGGCATTGACCGGGGCGAGTTCAAGCCCATGGACCTTGACTACGCCATTTACAGCGTGATTGCGCCCATGGTTTTCCTGATTTTGGCCAAGCACTCGGCCGGTGTTTGCATTCAAAACGCGGTTGACCTTGACCCCAAGAAATACATTGCCACCCAGCTGGCAAACCTACTGACAGGCATGGGCACAAACACAAACACAGGCGCCGGCACCAGCCCGCACGCCGGCGGCACACCCCCCGAACAAGACCAAACGAAAACGCGAATATGAGCATGACAAAAAAAAGCTGGATCAAATGGGCCATCGCGCTGGTAGTGGCACTGCTGCTGATAGGCGGCGTGGTGCGCGCGCTGTCGGCGCGCAAGGCGCAAAGCCAGGCGCTGGCCGAGGCCACTGCGCCAGGGTCGCCGGGTCTGGCCAAAGCGCAGAGCGTAATAGAGCTTGCAGACACCGATGTGGTCAAGTTGGAAACGCTGGACCTGGTGCAAGGCGTGCCGATTTCGGGCTCACTCAAGGCCGTCAGCTCTGCTGTCATCAAAGCCCGGGTTGCCGGCGAGCTGCGGGGCCTGACGGTGCGCGAAGGTGATTTTGTGAAGGCCGGGCAGATCATTGCGCGCATTGACGCCAGTGAAAACCAGTCACGCGTGCGCCAGACCAAAGAGCAGGCCGAATCAGCCCGAGCCCAGGTCGATGTGGTGCAGCGCCAGTACGACAACAACAAGGCGCTGGTTGAGCAGGGTTTTATTTCAAAAACCGGCCTCGACACTTCTCTGGCCAACCTCAACGCTGCGCAGGCGACCTACAAGGCGGCGCTGGCCGCCACCGAGGTGGCCGTCAAATCGGTGGATGACACGGTGCTGCGCTCGCCTATTTTCGGCCATGTGTCGCAGCGTCTGGCACAGCCCGGTGAACGTCTGGGGGTGGACGCCAAAATCGTCGAGGTGCTCGATTTGAGCCGCCTGGAGCTTGAGGCCACCTTGAGTGCAGCTGATTCCATCGCCGTACGCGTGGGTCAGACGGCTGAGCTGAACATTGAAGGCAGCCCGCAGGCGGTGATGGCCCGGGTGGCGCGCATCAACCCCAGCGCGCAGGCGGGCAGCCGCAGTGTGTTGGCTTACCTGAGCATAGACAACCAGAACGGCACGCAGGCAACGCCCAACACACAACCGCTGCGCCAAGGCTTGTTCGCGCAAGGCACGCTGGGCACCGCGCGCACGGCATTGCTGGCCGTACCGCTGAGCAGCGTTCGCACCGACAAGCCGACACCCTACCTTCAAGTGATTGAAGACAGCCGTGTGGTGCACCGGGCAGTTGAGCTGGGCGCGCGGGGAACAACGGGCGTGGGCACTGGCAGTGAGGCGGTGGTGGCGGTCAAGGGCTTGCCCGAAGGCGCCGTGGTGATTCGCGGCAATATCGGTGCCGTGCGTGAGGGCACCCAGGTACGGTTCACGCTCATGGCAGGCGGTGCGCCGGACGCCGTAAAAAAACCACCCCAGAAAATCGCAAATTAAGGCATCGACCATGTGGTTTACCCAAGTCAGCCTTAAAAATCCGGTGTTCGCCACCATGGTCATGCTGGCCATCGTGGTACTGGGACTTTTTTCCTACCAGCGCATGCAGGTCGATCAGTTCCCGAACATTGATTTGCCTGTGGTAGTCATCACGGCCGATTACCCCGGTGCATCGCCCGAAATTGTCGAGAGCGAAGTCACCAAAAAAATTGAAGAGGGTGTCAACTCGATCGCCGGTATCAACACCCTGACGTCGCGCAGCTACGAGGGCCAGTCGGTCGTGATCATGGAGTTTCAGCTCTACGTCGATGGACGCAAAGCCGCTGAAGACGTGCGCGAAAAAATCGCCGCCATACGGCCCAGCTTTCGCGATGAAGTCAAAGAACCCCGGGTGTTGCGATTTGACCCATCCAGCCGGGCAATCTGGTCGGTCGCGGTGCTACCAGACCCTGCCAAAGGAAAAATGTCTGCCGTCGAGCTGACCAACTGGGCCGATCAAACCTTGAAAAAACGGCTTGAAAACGTGCGCGGTGCAGGCTCGGTCACGCTGGTGGGCGGTACCAAACGCGAGATCAATGTTTACCTCAACCCGCAGGCGATGGAGGCGCTCGGCGTCACGGCCGAGCAAGTCGCCAATGCCGTGCGCAATGAAAACCAGGACTTGCCGGTAGGGGCGATCCGCTCGCTGGCTCAAGAGCGCGTCGTCAAGATTGATGCGCGTGTAAAACGGCCCGAAGACTTCGGCAAGATCATCGTGGCGCGCAAAAGTGCTGCGAACGGCAACACCACCGCCGTCACGGTAGACCAGGTGGCGCGCGTGGCGGACGGCGCGCAGGAAATCGACAGCCTGGCGCTCTACAACGGCCAGCGCACCCTGCTGCTCACCGTGCAAAAGGCACAAGACGAAAATACCATTGGCGTGGTCGATGGCCTGAACAAAGCCATTGCCGAGATACAACCCCTGTTGCCGCCAGGCGCGCGGCTGGAGCTGATTGCCGACGGCTCACGCCCGATTCGTGTGGCGGTTGACAACGTGCGCCGCACCCTCATCGAGGGCGCGCTGCTCACAGTGCTGATTGTGTTTTTGTTTCTCAACTCATGGCGCTCAACAGTCATCACGGGGCTAACCTTGCCGATCTCGATCATTGGCACCTTTTTGTTCATGAACCTGTTCGGCTTCACCATCAACATGATCACGCTGATGGCGCTGAGCCTGTGTGTAGGCCTCTTGATTGACGACGCGATTGTGGTGCGCGAAAACATCGTGCGTCACGTGCAGATGGGCAAAACGCCGTACCAGGCATCGCTCGACGGCACGCAGGAAATCGGCCTGGCCGTGCTGGCGACCACCTTTTCAATTGTGGCGGTGTTTTTGCCGATCGGCTTCATGGGCGGCATTATTGGCAAGTTTTTCCACGAGTTTGGCATCACGATCGTAGCGGCGGTGCTGATCTCGATGTTTGTGAGCTTTACCCTGGACCCGATGCTGTCAAGCATCTGGCACGACCCGACCATTGAAGCGCATGGCAAACACAACGCGCCCGTGACGTTCTATGACAAAACCATTGGCCGCGTCACCGGCTGGTTTGACCGCGCCACCGAGTCCCTGAGCCAGGCGTATCAAAACATACTGCGCTGGTCCCTTGGCCACAAGCTGGCCACGCTGGCTTTGGCCCTAGTTATTTTTGTGACCAGTATTTTCATGGTGCCACTGCTCGGGACAGAGTTTGTACCGAAGGCTGACTTTTCAGAAACCACGCTCAACTTTTACACGCCAGTTGGCTCATCGCTGGAGGCGACAGAAGCCAAAGCGCGGCAGGTTGAAGCCATCGTGCGAGAGTTCCCGGAAGTCAAATACACGCTGGCCACACTCAACACCGGCAACGCGCAGGGCAAGATGTACGCCAGCCTTTACATACGCCTGGTAGACCGCAAGGCAAGAAGCCGCAGCGTGGACCAGATGTCCGGCGTGCTGCGCGAGCGGCTCAAACAGGTGCCGGGCATCACCGTCACGCATGTGGGGCTGCTTGACTCGGTCGGTGGCAACAAGCAGGTGGAGTTTTCACTGCAGGGGCCAGACCTGAAAGAGCTGGAGCGCATGAGCCGGGTCGTGCTGGAGAAAATCCGGCCGGTGCCGGGGCTGGTGGACCTGGACTCCAGCGTTAAGGCCGACAAGCCCGTGATTGAAGTCAATGTACGGCGCGATGCCGCAAGTGATCTGGGCCTGTCGGTGTCCAACATTGCGGCGTCCCTGCGCACGCTGGTGGCCGGGCAAACCGTGGGCAACTGGCGCGCACCCGACGACCAGACCTACGATGTCAATGTGCGCCTGGCACCCGATGCACGCAACTCGCCGCAAGACCTTGAACGCATTCCTTTTACCAGCACCACCATGGGCAGTAACACCGACGGGTCAACCCGCATCGTGCGGCTCAACCAGGTGGCCAGCGTCAGGGAGTCCACCGGCCCGAACCAGATCAACCGGCGTGACCTGACACGGGAAGTCGCCATCAACGGCAACGTGTACAACCGTTCAGCGGGTGAGGTGTCTGGCGACATTCGCACCGCGCTTGACGCCATGGCATTTCCGCCCGGCTACCGCTACCAGTTTGGCGGCTCGACCAAAAACATGGCCGAGTCGTGTGGTTACGCCATCTCGGCGCTGGTGATGGCGGTTTTGTTCATTTACATGATTTTGGCCAGCCAGTTCAAAAGCTTTCTGCAACCCATGGCACTGATGACCTCGCTGCCGCTGACCCTGATTGGCGTGGTTCTGGCGCTGCTCATGTTCAGGTCCACGCTGTCGATGTTTTCGGTCATTGGCGTGGTCATGCTGATGGGCCTGGTGACCAAGAACGCGATTTTGCTGGTGGACTTCGCCATTCGCATGCGCGATGCTGGCATGCCCCGCAGCGAAGCTTTGCTGGAGGCCGCTAAAGTGCGGCTGCGCCCCATCCTGATGACCACGCTGGCGATGATTTTCGGCATGGTGCCGCTGGCCTTTGCCCTGACTGAAGGCTCTGAGCAGCGCGCCCCCATGGGCCAGGCTGTGATTGGCGGGGTGATCACCTCGTCGCTGCTGACACTGGTGGTGGTGCCGGTGACGTATTGCTACCTGGACGATCTGGCGCAGTGGTTCAAGCGCAAGCTGAGTGCCAAACCGAAGAGCAACCTCAACAACACCGAGCCTGACTAAAATCAAGGGTTTGTGCTGACAAGCCACACTTTGCCTTCCTTTTCACTTTTTCCCCATATTCCGCACTACAACAGGTCCGCCATGAACTACGAACAAGCCCGATTCAACATGATTGAGCAGCAAATCCGCCCCTGGGAAGTGCTGGACAACCAGGTCCTGTCACTGCTGGCGGTGGTCAAGCGCGAAGATTTTGTACCGCTGGCGCACCGCGCGCTGGCATTTGTAGACATGGAAATCCCGCTGACGGCCAAACTGCAGCAGCACCCAGACCAGTGCATGCTGGCCCCAAAAGTCGAAGCCCGCATTCTGCAGGACCTGGCCGTGCAGAAGCACGAAAAGGTGCTTGAGATTGGCACTGGATCCGGCTACATGGCGGCGCTGTTGGCACACCGCGGGCAACAAGTTATCACCCTTGAAATTGACCCCGATCTGGCTGAGCGCGCGCGTGACAACCTGCAAAAAGCCGGCATCTACAACGCCGAAGTGCGCACCGGCGATGGCGCGGCCAACTTCGCACAGGCGGTCGCCAGCAGTGATCCCTTGCGCGGCCCGTTTGACGTGATCGTGCTGAGCGGCTCGGTCGCTGAAGTACCCGCCGCCCTGCTGAACTTACTCAAGGTCGGTGGCCGCCTAAGCGCGATCGTCGGGTTTGAACCGGTCATGCGCGCCACACTGATCACGCGTGTGGCTGACAGCGCCTGGCACACCACCCAGGCCTGGGACACCGTGGCCGAACGGCTAATGCATTTTCCCGAGCCATCGACCTTCAGCTTCTGAAGCCGGTTTTTGAAATGCTTGTTTAACCCCTGCCCTTCATGTAAAGAGCGAATTGATGACGCCCCAACTTGACCTTTCCGGCTTCACCGAGTGGCGCGATACGCCGAATCCCAACGCGTCGGCAAGCTTGCCGCTTGTGATTGATGTGCGCGAGCCATGGGAGCTGCAAACTGCTTCTGTCGAGCCCGATGGCTTCACGCTGGTGCACATTCCCATGCGGGAAATTCCTCAACGCATCGCCGGGCTGAGGGACACCTATGGCACCGCCCACCCCATCGCCTGTCTGTGCCACCACGGCATGCGCAGCATGCAGGTCGCCAACTACCTGACACAAAGCGGTTTCACGGAAGTCGTCAACCTGCAAGGCGGCATTGACGCGTGGTCAAGGCAGGTCGATGCAGCTATTCCGCTGTACTGAACCCTGCCATACGGCTTGCCCGTCCGCTTGAACGTCTGCATCCATCCTCTTCTGAACCCTTAACTTTCTCAGGACACTTATGACCAGGCCCAACAAACTATCGGCTCAACGCGTGCTCTCAATGCTTGAGGGAATAGCACCTGTTTCATTAGCTATAGGCCTGGCCCTGACGGCCGTGGCACCGTTTGCAAAAGCGCAGAGCCTGGTCGAGTTGTACGAGTCGGCCAGAGCGTTTGACGCCAGCTACCAGTCTGCCAAATTGCAGTACGACGCCAACCTGGCCAGGGCCGACCAGGCCAAGGCGGGCATTTTGCCTACAGCTGGCCTGGCCGCAGGCGTGTCACGCACCGGCTTTGACAACACCAACCCGGCTGCGGACCGCAGCTTTAACACCCAAAACGCGACACTCAGCGCTTCGCAGCCACTGTACCGGCCTGCCAACTGGGCCACCTACGAGCAGGCTTTCAAGCAGGTTGACCAGGCCAAAGCCCAACTTGATACCGCCGAGCAAGACTTGGTGGTGCGCACCAGCCAGGCTTACTTTGATGTGTTGGCAGCGCTGGACACGCTGGCGTTTGTACGCGCGCAAAAAGCCGCGGTGGCCGAGCAGCTGGCCTCTGCAAAACGCAACTTTGAAGTCGGCACATCCACCATCACCGACACGCGGGAAGCACAAGCCAGGTACGACCTGGTGGTGGCGCAGGAGATCTCGGCTGAAAATGATTTGCGCGTCAAAAAAATAACTCTCGACCAACTGGTCGGAAAGGTGGAGGCCCAGCCCAAAGGCCTGGTTGTGCCGCTGGATCTGCCGCCTGTGGTGCCGCTTGACGTGAACGCCTGGGTGCAACAATCCGAGCTGGTGCATCCCAACATCCGCCTGGCGCAAAGTGCCTTGAGCATCGCAGAGCTGGAAGTCAAAAAAGCCGAAGCTGGCCACAAGCCGACACTCGATGCCGTGGCCAGCTACAACATCACCCGCAGCCCTTCAGGCACGACGCAAAACGCGTTCAGCTCACGCCTGACCACAGGCAGCATCGGGCTTCAATTCAACGTGCCCCTGTTTGCCGGCTTTTCGACGCAAAACCGCATTCGGGAAACGCTGTCGCTCAAAGACAAGGCGATCAGCGACCTGGAGGGTGCGCGCCGCACCGTGGCACTTGGCACGCGCACCGCCTACTTTGGCGTGCTGTCAGGCCAGGGCCAGGTCAAGGCGCTGGAGGCAGCCGAGCTGTCCAGCCAGAGCGCACTGGATGCCAACAAACTGGGCTACCAGGTGGGCGTGCGCATCAACATTGACGTACTCAACTCACAGAGCCAGCTGTTTCAAACCAAGCGCGATCTGGCACAAGCGCGCTACAACGTCTTGCTGGGTGGGCTGCGTCTGCGGCAGGCCAATGGCACCCTGAGCCCTGAAGATTTGCAGTTGATCAACACCCGGCTGGTGAAATAACACCTGGGCGCTACGCACCACCTATGCCTACAGCTCCGCCTCGCTCACCATGCAAATGCAAGCCGGCCAGACCCGGCGCTTAGGGGACGCTACCATCGGGTAATACTTACAGAACCCGAAAAGGCACATCCTTATGAATATCGTCATCACCGGCGGCGCCGGATTTCTCGGCGCCAAACTCGCCCGTCAGTTACTCGCATGCGGACAGTTGTCACTCGCAGGCGCCGCAGCACAAACCATTGAAAGCATCACGCTGGTTGACCGTGCCGCGCCGCCGCCCGACCTGGCGGCAGACAGCCGCATACGCGCAGTGGTGGGTGACCTCAATGCACTTTTTGATGAAAAAGCGGCTCTCGGGCAAGTAATACGGTCGCACGACGCTATCATTTTTCATTTGGCGGCCGCTGTCAGCGGCGAATGCGAGGCTGATTTTGACCTGGGCATGCGCAGCAACGTAGACGCTACCCGGGCTTTGCTGCAGGCCTGCCGCGCGCTGAAAACTTGCCCTACCGTGGTGTTTGCAAGCTCGTTGGCCGTGTTTGGCAACTCGCCGCAGCAACCCCTGCCGGCAGTGATTGACGACCGCACCCTGCCCACCCCACAAAACAGCTACGGCATCCAGAAGTTCATAGGCGAGCAACTGGTGGCCGACTATGCCCGCAAAGGCTTTATACGAGGACGCAACGTGCGTCTGATGACCGTCAGTGTGCGACCCGGCAAGCCCAATGGCGCGGCGTCCAGCTTTTTGAGCGGCATGATCCGTGAGCCGCTGGCAGGCTTCAAAGCGGCTTGCCCGGTGCCGAGAGACACTGCGGTAGCCCTGTCGTCACCCGAACGCACCATAGCCGGACTGGTACGCGCCGCAGAGGCCAGCGACGCCGAATGGGGCGCGCGCACAGCCATCAACCTGCCCGCATTGCGCACCACGGCAGGCGAGATGGCCGATGCACTGGAAAAGGTGGCCGGCAAAGCAGTTGCCGACCTGATTGACTGGACGCCCGATCCGGCGATCATCAACATCGTGACAAGCTGGCCGGCAACGATTGACGCGGCTCGGGCCAGGGCCTTGGGTTTGCTGCCAGACGCCAGCTTTGACGCCCTCATTGGCGAATACCTGCGCGACAACGCGCAGGCAATCGTCACCGCCGCGCGCGTCTAAGCCATGGTTACTTGCTAACCAGTCGCGCTGGCACGCTCAAGGTGAGAAGTGCACCCAGTACAAGTGAAACGGCCAGCAAATACATGCCCGCATTGGTGCTTTGAGTCATGTCCTTCAACCAGCCCACCGCAAACGGGCTGACAAAACCGGCCAGATTGCCCACCGAATTGATCAGGGCGATCCCGGCAGCTGCGCCGGCCCCGGCCAGAAACGACGTCGGCAGGCTCCAGAATAATGGCAAAGTTGTCAGGATACCCATGGTCGCCAATGTCAGGGCTGTCATGGCCAGCACGGTATTTTGTCCCCAGGTAACGCTCAGTACCAGACCGACGGCACCCAGAAGTGCGGGTACGGCAATATGCCAGCGGCGTTCACCGGTACGGTCGGCGCTGCGAGAGACAAAAATCATCGCCACCACGGCAGACCCATAGGGAATAGCGGTCAACATACCGATTTGCAGAGCGTCCTTGACGCCAGTCGCCTTGATGATCGTCGGCAACCAGAAGCTCACACCATACAGTCCCATCACGAAACTGAAATAAATCAGACTCATCAGCCACACGCGCCCATCCTTGAATACAGCGCCAATCGACAGGTCCTGCTTGCTGGCGTTTTCTGCAACGATATTGCGTTTAAGCAGCTCTTTTTCCGGACTTGTCAGCCATTTCGCGCCATCAATGCTGTCGTCAAGATAAAACAGCGTGGCAATCCCCACGGCGACGGACGGCAAACCTTCCAGAACAAACAGCCACTGCCAGCCTTTCAAGCCGCCCACGCCCGCAAAACTCTGCATGATCCAGCCGGACAAAGGTCCGCCGATCACACCAGACAGAGCGATAGCACTCATGAAAAGTGCAGTCATGCGGGCACGACGCGCGGCTGGATACCAATACGTGAGGTACAAGATAATGCCCGGGAAAAATCCGGCTTCGGCGACACCCAGCAAGAAACGCATGACATAAAAACTTGTCACCGACTCGACAAACATCATCCCCGCCGAAATCACGCCCCAGGTCACCATGATGCGGGCAATCCACACCCTTGCGCCAACGCGGTGCAGGATCACATTGCTTGGTACTTCAAACAGGAAATAACCTATGAAAAAAATCCCCGCTCCCAATCCATAGACGGTGTCGCTGAACTGCAGGTCTTGCAACATTTGCAGTTTGGCAAAACCGACGTTGACGCGGTCCAGATAGGCTACGACGTAGCAAAGCAGCAGAAAAGGAATCAGACGCCAGCCGACTTTTTTATAAGTTGCAGCCTCAAAATTATTTGTGCCCGTGTTTGAACCAGTGTTGGCACCTGGCTCCCATCCGCCCGATTTTTTTTCCATGCTGTTTCCTGTTGTTAAAGTTGTAAAGTTTGTTGAAGTTGTTGAAGTTGTTGAAGTGGGTTTCAAAATAAAGCCCAGTCGACGTCCCCTTTGGGAGTCTACTGCTAGCAACCACCACAATTGGCAACACCATCAGTATTAAATTCACCCAGGTCAAAAATTACCGAGTAAAACTGGTGGCCGAGCTGGGCACACCAACACCCTATGCTGGCGTCACCAAGGCAAGTTAATTTGGAAACTGCCTTTTGCTACACTTGCGCCGTCAGGAGAGTGTTCCCCCGGGAGAACCGCCGAAGGCGCAAGCGCCCCCACAATGGGGCGTTGAACGCTCAGGTAAAAGGACTGACAACCGCCGGCAGCCGCACAGCGATTACCGGTATTCCCTACTGGAGAGAGGTCACCGTCAGGCTGACCCACCGAAGGAGCAAACCTGCATCGCCAGGCGAATCTCTCAGGTAAAGTGGACAGCAGGGGCAGCACACGGCCGATTTGCATCGCCGTGCCAGATGTTTGCCCCCGGAGAACGCCTTGTCCCCTCACCCTGCCCGCCCAGAATCGTTGCTGAAGACACCCCTGCATGACCTGCACCTGGAACTCGGTGCCCGCATGGTGCCGTTTGCCGGTTACTCAATGCCTGTTCAATACCCCGCCGGGCTGATGGCCGAGCACCTGCACACACGCGCTGCAGCCGGCCTTTTCGATGTGTCGCACATGGGCCAGCTGCGCCTGCAAGGCCCAGGAGCAGCATCGGCATTTGAAACGCTGGTTCCGGTAGATGTGTTGGACCTGCCGGTCGGCAAGCAGCGCTACGGCCTGCTGCTCAATGACGACGGCGGCATCCTTGATGACCTGATGTTTTTTAACCGTGGCGATGACTTGTTCGTGATCGTCAATGGCGCCTGCAAGGTCGCCGACATGGCGTACATCCAGCAAAAAATCGGCGCTCAATGCGACGTTATTCCGATGCCTGAGATGGCTTTGCTCGCGCTGCAGGGCCCACAAGCTGTGACCGCCCTGAGCCGTCTTGCGCCCGGCGTTGAAAAACTGGTTTTCATGACCGGCGGGCGCTTTGGTGTTGCAGGTTGCGATTGTTTTTTAACCCGCAGCGGCTATACCGGCGAAGACGGCTTCGAGATTTCAGTTCCCGCCTCGCAAGCCGAGACACTCGCAAGAGCCCTGCTGGCGCAGCCGGAAGTCGAACCCGTTGGCCTGGGCGCTCGTAATTCACTGCGGCTAGAAGCCGGGCTGTGCCTGTATGGCAACGACATTGACACCACCACCACACCGGTGGAGGGCAACCTCAATTGGGCGATCCAAAAAGTCCGGCGCACCGGTGGTGCACGTGCAGGCGGATTTCCGGGTGCCGAGAAAATTCTTGCGCAACTGGCCAACCCATCGTTACTCAACAGAAAGCGCGTAGGCCTGATCGCCCTTGAGCGCATACCCGTGCGCGACCACAGCGCACTGCACAGTCTGGACGGCGTTTTAATAGGCGAAGTCACCAGCGGCCTGCTGGGGCCCAGCATTAACCAACCCGTGGCCATGGGCTATGTCAGCCCGGAGTTTGCGGCGCTGGGTACACGTATCAATGCCATGGTGCGCGGCAAGCCGGTGCCGATGGAGGTGAGCGCCATGCCATTTGTACCGAACCGCTACCACCGCGGATAAGTTCGATCCACGCCTTTTTCAACCTGATTTTTTCAACGCGACTTTTGGAGAACCCCATGACCATCAAATACACCGAAGACCACGAATGGCTCAAGATTGAATGCACGACTGACATGGTCGCCACAGTTGGCATCACCGTGCATGCGCAGGACGCGCTCGGCGATGTGGTGTTTGTGGACCTGCCGTCGGTGGGCACAACGTTCGCCCAAAAAGAAACCGCCGGCGTGGTGGAGTCGGTCAAGGCCGCTGCTGACGTGTACATGCCTGTCAGCGGCGAAGTCATTGAAGTCAATGAGGCGCTGCGCGATGATCCCTCACTTGCCAACACCGACCCGCTGGGCGCAGGCTGGTTTTTCAAGGTCAAGCTGTCAGATGCGTCGCAACTGGACGCGCTGATGGACGAAACCAGCTACACGTCTTTTTCTGCAAACACCTGAAAAATATCTAACGCCATTTGAATTGAGGACCGCACCATGTTGATGCAATCGGCCAAGCCACTCTGCGAGCTTGAAAACACATCCGAATTCATTGCCCGCCACATTGGCATTGATGAGGCAGACGAGGCGCACATGCTCAGCGTGGTGGGCGCTGCCTCGCGCCGCGCCCTGATTGATGGCATTGTGCCGCGCTCGATTGCGCGCTCAAGCGCCATGGCGATTCCCGCGCCCGTGACGGAAGATGCGGCCCTCAAACAGCTCAAAGCCATGGCCGCTAAAAACCAGGTCTTCAAAAGCTTTATCGGCCAGGGCTATCACGGCACCCACACGCCGGGTGTGATTTTGCGCAACATCCTTGAAAACCCCGCCTGGTACACCGCCTACACGCCCTACCAGGCCGAGATTTCACAAGGCCGCATGGAGGCGCTCATCAACTTTCAGACCATGGTGTGCGACCTCACTGGCATGCCGATGGCCAACGCGTCAATGCTCGATGAGGCCACCGCTGCCGCCGAGGCCATGACCCTGGCCAAACGCAGCGTCAAAAGCAAGAGCAACACCTTCATCGTGGCGGGCGACTGCCATCCGCAAACCATTGAAGTCATTCAAACCCGCGCAAAACCGCTGGGGCTTACCGTGCTGCTCACCACTTCGGCCGCGGAGTGGGAAGCCGCCTTGCAGGGCGACTATTTTGCGGTGCTGGCACAGTACCCCGCTACCAGCGGCCGTATTGATGACTTGCGCGCCGACGTGGCCTTGGTGCATGCCCGGCAAGCGGCTTTCATCGCCGCCGCTGACCCGCTGGCGCTGACGCTTTTGACACCCCCTGGCGAATGGGGTGCAGACATTGTGGTCGGCACCACGCAGCGCTTTGGCATGCCCATGGGCGCGGGTGGCCCGCACGCCGCTTACCTGGCATGCCGCGACGAGTTCAAACGCTCCATGCCGGGGCGGCTGGTCGGTGTGAGTGTGGACGTGCATGGCAACCCGACCTACCGGCTGGCACTGCAAACGCGCGAGCAGCATATTCGCCGCGAAAAAGCGACCTCAAACATCTGCACGGCGCAGGTGCTGCCCGCCGTGGTCGCCAGCATGTATGCTGTCTATCACGGCCCACAAGGTTTGACGCGCATTGCGCAGCGCGTGGCCAGCTACACCGCTATTTTGGCGCGGGGGCTGGAGGCACTTGGCTACACCATGCAAGCCGACAGCGCGTTTGACACGCTGAGCATCAAAACCGCAAGCGCTACTGATTTCATAGCTGATAGCGCCCTTAAATCCTGCACTAACCTGCGAATTTACTTTAAAGAGTACCTGTGTATCTCTCTCGACGAGACCGCCACGCGTGAAGACATCGCGCAGATCTGGTCGTTTTTTGCCAGGCCCGGTCAGGTTTTGCCGCAGGTCAGTGAATTTGAAAAAGGCATTGAGCCACGCATCCCCGCAGAGCTGCGCCGTACCAGCCCCTTTTTGACGCACCCGGTCTTCAATACCCACCACAGCGAGACCGGCATGCTGCGCTACATCCGCATGCTGAGCGACAAAGACCTGGCACTTGACCGCAGCATGATTCCGCTGGGCAGCTGCACCATGAAGCTCAACGCCACAAGCGAGATGATTCCCATCACCTGGCCCGAGTTTGCCAACATTCACCCTTTTGCACCTGCCGACCAGTTGCAGGGCTATGCCGAGCTGGACCAGCAGCTGCGCGATTGGCTTTGCCAGGCCACGGGGTACGCGGGTATCAGCCTGCAGCCCAATGCAGGGTCGCAAGGTGAATACGCTGGCTTGCTGGTGATCAAGGCGTTTCATGAAGCGCACGGCCAGGGCCACCGCAACATCTGCCTGATTCCGTCATCGGCCCATGGCACCAACCCGGCCAGTGCGCAAATGGCAGGCATGACGGTGGTGGTGACCGCCTGCGACGCGCAAGGCAATGTCGACATGGCCGACCTTCAAGCCAGGTGTGAGCAGCACAGCGCCAACCTGGCCGCTGTGATGATCACCTACCCCAGCACACATGGCGTGTTTGAAACCAGCGTCAAGGAACTGTGCCAGCTGGTACATCTACACGGTGGGCGCGTCTACGTCGATGGCGCCAACATGAACGCGCTGGTAGGTACCGCCGCACCGGGCGAGTTTGGCGGCGACGTGAGCCACCTCAACCTGCACAAGACCTTTTGCATACCGCACGGCGGTGGCGGGCCGGGCGTGGGCCCCGTATGCGTGGTAGCCGACCTTGTGCCCTATTTGCCGGGCCATGCGACGGGCGGCCTGGCCGGTAATGGCGTGGGGGCGATCTCGGCCGCACCTTTGGGCAACGCAGCCGTGCTGCCGATCAGCTGGATGTACTGCCGCATGATGGGGCCAGAAGGTTTGAAGCGGGCCACCGAAATTGCCATTTTGAGCGCCAACTACATCAGCACACGGCTCAAGGACCACTACCCCACGCTGTACGCCAGCGAGAACGGCCATGTGGCACATGAGTGCATTCTGGACCTGCGGCCCCTGAAAGAAACCAGCGGCGTCAGCGCTGAAGACGTGGCCAAGCGCCTGATGGACTACGGCTTTCACGCACCCACGTTAAGCTTTCCGGTGCCTGGCACCTTGATGGTCGAGCCGACCGAAAGCGAAACGCTGGCCGAACTAGACCGCTTCATTGACGCCATGGTTGCCATCCGGCAAGAGATTCGCAAGATTGAGGGTGGGCAATGGCCGCAAGACAACAACCCACTCAAACACGCACCGCATACAGCTGCCAGCCTGCTGGCAGCCGAGTGGAGCCGACCCTATTCACGCGAGGTCGCGGCATTCCCGGTTGCCAGCCTCAAGCAGGTCAAATACTGGCCCACCGTCGGCAGGGTAGACAACGTGTACGGTGACCGCAACCTGTTCTGCAGCTGCGTCCCCATCAGCGCCTACGCCTGAGCCAGGCAAAGGGCCGACGTTTGGCGCGTCGGCCCCGTGTGCTGCCAAATCAGGTCTGCAAGTTATTTGCTACAACGCCTGCTATCACGCTAACTCGCGCATAAAAATTTCGAGATCTTCGATCGCCAACGCTTTGCAAAACAGGTGCCCCTGATAGCAATCGCAGCCAAACTGCGACAAAACCTCACGCTGCGCTACCGTCTCGACCCCCTCTGCCACCACACCAAGACCCAGACTACGGGCCAGGCCAATAATGGTGCGAGCGATGGCTGCGTCGTTCGGATCCCTCAAAATATCTTTGACAAAACTCCGGTCGATTTTCAGCTGGTCAAGCGGCAGATGCTTTAAATATGACAGCGCCGAATAACCTATACCAAAATCGTCAATTGACAGCGTTACACCGGCCGCTTTAAGTAGCCCCATCTTTGCAATGGTCACGTCCATATCGTCCGCGAGCAAACTCTCAGTCAGCTCGAGTTTCAGCCTGTCTGCGCTGATGGCCGAATCGTTAATGACGCGCATGACCGAATCCACAAATTGCGGGTGCCGGAACTGCCGGACACTGACATTGACAGCAATGCGTAGCTTGTGTGTTTCTGGCCGACCAGCCCAGCTGGCCAGTTGAGCACAGGCGGTTTCCATGACCCACTGGCCCAACGGCAAAATCAGGCCGCTTTCTTCGGCTTGCGGAATGAACTCACCCGGATAAATCAGTCCACGTTCTGGATGCACCCAGCGGACCAGGGCCTCGACGCCAAACATGCCGTCCAACCCCACCTGCGGCTGATAGTGCAGCAAGAACTCCTGGTTGCGCAGTGCCTGCCTGAGCTCTGAACTCATCACTGCGCTTGCATTGGCGGCCGCCTGCATCTGCGGATCAAAAAAACAAACTGAGTTTCGCCCCGCTGCCTTGGCTTGATACATGGCCAGGTCTGCCTGTTTAAGAAGATCCCCTATGTTCTGCCGATTTCTACTGAATAAAGTTATTCCAATGCTGCAGGTCCCATAGTGCTGGTAGTCGAGCAGGTCATAAGGCTCGCTGAGCGCCGCCAGAAAAGCTTCCCCAATGGTCCTTGAGGTTTCGACAGCCTCTTTTGGATTGTCTCCCAGGTCCTCCAGCATGACGACAAACTCGTCACCGCCAAGCCTAGCAACGATATCACTTTGACGGATACATTTCGAAAGACGCATGGCGACCTGTTGCAACAGCAAATCACCTTTGGAGTGGCCAAGTGTGTCATTGAGTATTTTGAAATTATCAAGATCGATGAACATCAACGAGCCAACTTTTCTGGTGTTGGCACTTTTCGCCAAAGCAAGCTCCAGGCGCTTCATCAGAAGCTGGCGGTTAGGTAATTTGGTGAGCATGTCATAAAACGCCAAATGCTCAATCTCATCCTCCGCCTTTTTTCTGTCTGTGATGTCGCGTGCCACAGACACCCAGTGTGTCAAGCCACGGCCAAGATAGTCCACCGGCACGATTTCCAGCTCCATCCATAACGGTTCGTCATTTTTTTTATAAATAACCAACTCGGTACGAATCGGCTGCGATTGCACCAGTGCCATGCTGATGCTGTAAAGCTTGCTGCTGTCGGTCAGTGGGCCTTTGAGCATCAGAAGTGGTCGCCCCAATACCTCTTCGCGAGTAAAGCCAGTGTGTCTGTGAAAAGCATCGTTTACAAACACGATGCGCGGACCAGGAGGATCGACCGTACCCGCCTCGGTGATCAAAACAACGTCGTTCAGCCGGGAAATACTGGTCTCCAGAAGCAACAGCTGTTCCTGCGATTTACGCGATGCAGTCACATCCCGAAAGTAAAGGGCGAACCCTTCTGCAAACGTATACACGCGCAGTTCAAGCCATTTTCCGAGCGATGGGAAAAACTCTTCAAATTCCACGTTGATCCCGCCACTCACAGCGGCTGCCATTTCCTGGGTCAAACGACCACTTCCACCAGCTCCCAGTTGTCCATATATTGACTGCCCCAACAAGGTGTCGCACGTGCAGCTGAGCAGGCGCCCGGCTTCCTCATTGACATAGGTAAAGCAGCCTTGCATGTCAAGTGTCACAAACGCTTCCGTAATACTCGCAAGTGTTGTACTCAGGCGCATGGTGATACTCAAGGATTCTTGTTCTGCACGCTTTTTTTCTGTCAAATCTTGAATTACCCCGTGCAAGCCGACCACTGCACCGGTGAAGTCAAAAATAGCCTGCCCCAAAGTGCGCACCCAAAGCCGCAAACCCCTGCTTGAAATCGCCTGTACCTCCTCATCAAAGGGCGTGGCCTGCGTGAGACACAAATCGAATACAGCTGTCATAACAGCGTGTGACTCCGGCGCATAAAAATCCAGTGGTGTATTGGCAGAAAAATTGGGACCGCTGGCATGCACTGGCATATCCAGCAAAGAAGCCAGCTGTTCGCTCCAGCTCAGCCTGCGGCTTGCCAGTTGCAAGGTCCAGCTGCCAATCCGGCCTGCACGTTCGATCAAGGCCAGCCTGTTGTCATTCAAATCATGGCTGAAAGTGGCCAAAGATTGAGACGTGAAAGCCTCGGGATGTGGGGGTAACTGCATATGTATCAAATTAAAAATGATCTGCCGTGACCATTGAACAAGGGGTTATCTCTGCAGCGACGGTAATGCGCTCGCTCACATGCCCCAATGGAAGTAAGTCCGGTTTTTTCCTAGGACACCACGCCGAATTGCTCATTACATAAGCCTACGTAATATCCCGTCGGTAAAAGAGTACCAGCGCTACAACCAACTTCCCACAGGGCACGGCGCTATTTCCCCATAGTCCAGATCGTCATCCAATCTTTTAATACGAGCACTTGAATAAATAGCGATTAGTTACCTTGAATCAATTAAACAAAGATCTGAACAATGTCCGTTGTTATTGAAAAACTCAGAGCGTGCCTCGACGCCGACGAACTTCATACTGCCTTGCACAGGCTTTGTACATCTTTTGGCCCGATGAGCAGCCTCAGGATTGTTGAGGTTGCAAAACGGGGCAAGCGGCAAATGCTATGTTTTTTGCGCTTTGAAAGTACCGAAGCCGAGCATTCCTTTAGCACTGAATTCAATATCGGAAGTTTTGGTGGTGAGCTCGTCATGATTATCAATTTACATACTGCAGCAGTTGACACTATTTCTTCAAAGAAAGCTATATCCAAATTTACTTCTATTTCAGGTACCTGGAAATTACCAGGCGATAACGACCCCCAATACAAAATGAAAGCACCTTATGCATAACATTTTAATCATCTCGGGCACACGGCCTGAAATCATCAAACTGGCACCGCTGTACCACGCACTCGATGAAACCACGTGGGCACGGGTACGCTGGCTCCACACAGGACAGCACGATGAAATGGCCAAACAGATCCTCAACTGCTTTGACGTGGTACCTGACATTACTTTGACACGCGCTGGCAGTAGCTTGCTTGATTTCAGTACCGGGTGCCGTGTCCAGCTCGAAGCCGTTATGGCCGCCCGAAAGTGGTCAATGGTCGTTGTCCAGGGTGATACAGAAAGTGCCTTTCAAGGTGCACTCGCCGCTTTTTACAACCGCGTACCACTTGCGCACGTCGAAGCAGGCCTTCGCACCTATAACCTTGACCGCCCTTTTCCAGAAGAAGGCCTGCGTCAGATGATTGGCAGGCTCTCACAATTTCATTTCCCGCCCACACCGCGGGCTGAATCATCGCTTCAAATTGAAGGCATCGCAGACGAACGTATTCACATGACGGGCAATACTGTGATCGACGCGCAGCAATGGACTTGCAAAAACCGTGGCGTCAAACGCCGTGTTGAAGGACGAGGCCATCTGTTAGTCACGGTTCACCGTCGTGAGAACTGGGGTCACGATGTGGCTGAAATTTGCCATGCAATTGCAGAATTGGCACGCCAGCAGCCCGACTTGCAGGTACTTTTCCCGGTACACCTTAACCCCATCGTCCAGGGGCCCGTCAACAGCATTCTGGGCGGCATCCCAAATGTCAGCCTAACGCCTCCGCTTGACTATACGGAAATGCAGCAAGCGCTGGCTGACGCATGGCTGGTGCTGACCGACTCGGGAGGCTTGCAGGAAGAGGCTCCTACCTTTGGTGTCCCCGTTTTGGTCCTGCGGGAAGAAACGGAAAGACCAGAGGCAGTAGACGCGGGATGCGCCCTGCTGATTGGACCAACGCGTCGCGCCATCGTTGACGGTGTGACACGACTGCACAAACAACCCGACGCCTACCGCCGGATGGCACAGATTGCAAACCCCTTTGGCGACGGCAAGGCGTCAGCCCGCATCGTTAAAACGTTTGCAAACCACTTTGCGGTTGAAACAGCTGAACTGGCTCTAGCGGCCTGATCACCCTTGGCAAAAAGAGGAACCCTCATCATGTCCGACTTACTTTTTGTTCCTCACACGGCCGATCGCTTCGCTTTGCCACAGCGCGCAAAGCTGCTCAAGCAGCGTGCACTCCCAGCGCGGCTGGTGCTGGGTGCGCTGGCGCTTGGCACCAGTTTTTTACAGCCTCTTTATGCGCAAACGGCAAATGGAGACGCCCCGGCTGCTGCAGTTTCAACTCTGAACCCAATCATCCCGATTTCACTCGTTCCGACCCTCAAGGACTATCCACTTGCAGCAGTCATGACTTCACTGTTGTTTGTGATTGTCATCATCATGATGGTCTACGGGGTGAGGCACTTTATTTTTACAATGAACCGGCTGGTGGGCAAGCAGCGCCATCCGTATATTGATATTTCTGTTGCACGCTGGCCAATGATTACTGTGTTCATTGCAGCTCACAACGAAGAAAAGGTGATCGCCGGTTGCATTGAGGCTTTGCTTAATACCGACTATCCGGCAGATCGCCTGAAGATCATTCCAGTCAATGACCGTTCAAAGGACATAACCGGTGAAATCATTGACGGCTACGTCGAAAGGTTTCCGTCCCGCATATCGCCTTTTCACCGTGTCTCTGGCAAAGCCGGAAAATCTGCCGCACTGAAAGATGCACTGGCGTTTGCAAGCGGCGACATTGCCATCATCTTTGATGCTGACTATGTGCCGGGGCGCGGATTGCTCAAGCAATTGGTCGCGCCTTTTTTCGATCCTGAGGTAGGTGCAGTGATGGGCAGGGTGGTGCCGGTCAACAGCGGCGCAAATTTGCTGACCAGAATGCTGGATCTGGAACGCTCGGCTGGCTATCAGGTCGACCAGCAGGCCAGAATGAACATGAACCTGCTTCCGCAATATGGCGGTACGGTGGGCGGGGTACGCCTGTCAGCCGTCGCTGCAGTGGGAGGCTGGCACGACGATACGCTAGCAGAAGACACCGATATCACTTTCCGGCTCATGCTCAACGGCTGGAAAACGGCCTACACCAACCGCTCTGAATGTTACGAAGAGGTGCCAGAGGAGTGGAGCGTACGCATCAAGCAGGTGACGCGGTGGGCAAAAGGCCACAACCAGGTTATGACCCGGTACTGGTGGCTGTTTGCAACCAGCCGCTACCTCACGCTGGGTCAGCGAGTGGACGGTCTCTTGCTTATGTTCGTATTTGTCATTCCGCTCATCATGCTGGCGGGCTGGCTGTTGGCACTGGGTCTTTACTTCCAGAATGCGGGCTCCCTGCTGTCGCTGCTGATCCCGGTTTTCGCACTGATGGCGTACGGAACCCTCGGAAATTTCGCTGCCTTTTTCGAGATTGTCGTGGCCGTGTTGATAGACGGCAATCGAAAACGATTGCGACTGCTTCCCTTTAACCTGCTCGGATTTTTTATAAGTCTGTTTGCCATTTCGGGAGCCGTCTGGAGCCAGGTCATGGACAGTATTTTCAAGCGCGAAATGGTCTGGGACAAAACTGTTCGCTACAGGAAGGAAACAACAAAATGATGGACCCAGGCTACCTCACGTACGGTCTCTTCGGGCTGATCTGCCTGGCGCTGCTGACCCTGCCGTTCATACCGGCATTTCGTGAATGGTTGCGTCCGTCGGACGTGGCTGCACTACCAATTTCAGCCAACTACACAAGTCAGACTGATTACTTCGCCAAACGCTTGCAGGCCGATGTGGCAGCAAAAACCGGCCAGGGGTTGCCTACTGGCTATGAAGACTTCAATTACGTTTCAGAATGGATTGAGGACATGAACTGGAGTGAAGCCGACAAGCGGCTCATAGCGCCGGAAAGCATCGACTCGGCGGTCTCCATCAAGAGCGAGCAGCCGCTTTACGTGACAGGAAATATTCGCAGTGCAGATGGCTCCTGTTTCACCTCGCTCTACGCTGCCGGAGATATCTCTTTGGGCGACCAGAGCGAGATACGCGACTGGGCGCACGCCACTGGTACCCTTACCCTGGGACAAAGAAGTATCGCTCTCAGGCGGATTTCTGCGGGCGTTGCCATTGAGCTGGCGCATGAGGTGTGGTTTGAACGACTTTATGCACCGACCCTGCTGTTTGGTGCAATCGGTACGTACAGACACGAGCCTGACCCCATCAATCAAACCGAAGGAAGTTTTGCGGACCTACTCAATGCCATCTGCCAGACGCCTTTGCTTTACCTGATTCGAGGCGATTGCGCGCTTCCTGCCGACACCGTTTACAGGGGCTCTCTGATCGTCACGGGCTTTTTGACCATTGGCGCACGTACCACGGTGATGGGGGACATCAAGGCACGTGAAGGCGTAAGCATTGGCCCAGCGGCCTGGGTCCAGGGCGCCATAGTCTGCGAGAAACGTGTTTACGTGTTCAAGGGTGCGCGGGCCTTTGGACCTGTGGTTTCCGAAACGGACGTATTGGTCGGTGCGAACGCCGTCATTGGTTTGCCCGACTCACCAACGACCATTACTGCCCAAAACATCATTCTTGAGAGCGGTGTCGTTGTGCACGGAACCGTGTGGGCGCGTGAGATAGGCATGGTGAAAGCAGCATGAAACTTCATCATTTTTTACAAGCCACGATACTTGCGCTCGTGGTCGGATACAACAGCATCGCCAGCGCAGTTCCGAAGCTTGAGCTTGCGGGTTACGCGGGTGCCGATGGTGCCATCTCTGTCCTGCACAAGGGCGAGTCTGCTGACCCCTACTTTGCATTACAGGCCTTGTTGCTGGCGCACGATAACGGAATGGACGTGAGCGCGGTTGCAGAAAAATTCGTCGATTGGCTGCTGCCCAAACAGAAGCCGGACGGGACGTTTGACAGATTTTGCAGAACTGCTGACACCCTTTGGACTGCGTGCAAGGTTGCAGACGCAGACGACGCACTGCTGGCGCTCTGGATGAGACTGCTCCAGACCATGCCCACCAAGCTAAACCAAAACCAGCTCTGGATGAAAAGCTACCTTACCAGCCAGGTATCGCTGGAGCGCTTGTATCAACCGTCGCGCGGCATCTACATGGTTTCACCGGTGTACCTGCACGGGCTTTTTATGGACAACCTGGAAGTCTGGTCGTTCAAGTCGCATCTAAAGCAGCCCGGGCAACAGGCAGAAGCAGCCAAACTGGCCAAAGCGATTCGGCAGACATTCTGGAACCCTGTTGACCAAAGGTTTCTGGTGTCTACCCAATTGGAGCAGCGATCAGAAAAACCAGCTTTTTACCCTGACCATGCGGCGCAGGTATTTCCATTATTGGTAGATTTTCCGCGCGGTGCCGGAGACGGCAAGTCTTTTTACCGCGCCTGGATGTCTGCGCACCGCGCTGAGTGGCTTATGCAGAGTAAAAAAGATTACTCGTGGGGCCTGATCGCCGTACTGGCGCTACGTCAAAACGATAAATCAAGCGTTCAATGCTGGCTGCGCGAAGCCGCAGGCAATCGGCACTTGGACCGCTGGGCGGTGACCGATGAAACGGCCTACCAGATCGTTATAGGAAGGGGCTTGACGCCTGCCGCCCCGAGTGCATCGTGCAGCTAGCGGGAACGTGCAAGTTGCCCCAACCGCCGCCCAGACCATCTCAGGATTTATGAGCTGGCCCGACCAAATTTAAAGAGGAGCTGTCGTGAACCGTAAAAACATTTATCTCGCAGCGTTTGCATTGACGGTCTGGATACCGGCAACGCCAGCGCTGGCGCAGTATTCAAACTCAACTCAGGATGTGGCGACGCCCACTCCACAAATTCAAACTGCAGAAGAAGGGCAGCGCAGACTTGAGCTCACTGTAGGTGGTCAAAATTTGTCGGCTGGCTACGGCGACTGGAGCGATCTGACCCTGCGGGGGATGTACAAAACATCATCGCACCTGTTGCAGAGCGAAATCTCCGTGAACCGGCGGTTTGGCCAGAACGGCACCTTTGTGGGCATCAGTGACACCTACACCTTCAACGAAGACTGGTTTGGGTCGGTGGCTCTTGGTGCCGGTAATGGCGCGTTTTACCTACCGAATTACAGGATGGATGCCGCAATCTACAAGAAGTGGCTTGAGCAGCGCAGTCTGGTGACATCGCTGGGGGCCGGCTACTACAAAGCACCCGATGGGCATGTGGACAAAAGCATTTCTTTGGGCGCTGCCTATTATTTTGATGCCCCGTGGATTGTGGAAGGCGGCCTGCGCCTTAACAGCAGTAATCCGGGATCCATAAAAACCCAACAACAGTTTGTAGCTGCGACCTATGGGCGGGACAAGCAAGACCTGGTCACGGTGCGGCACGGCTGGGGCGGCGAAGGCTACCTTTCAATTGCCAGCAATGCACAACTGGTTAACTTCAAAAGCCGCGAAACCAGTTTGTCGTGGCGCCACTGGATTGATGCACGTACCGGCATATCCGTAGGTGCCAACCACTACATCAATCCGCTGTACCGACGCAGTGGCGTGAGTTTTGGCATTTTTCATGATTTCTAAGAGGCCCTCATGCGTTCTAAAACTATTTCTGTCACAGATGAAGCCCAAGCGCATGACCGGGAATTTCATGCGATTTTTTCAGCTGCAAGGCAGGCGCGCACCCGGTTATCCATCCGACCACACCGGGCCATCACTCCCCTCAACGTAACGTCCTACCTGATGGCGCAAGCAATTGTTTTACCCATCGTGCTGTGTGGACTTATCGTTTGGTTCAAGCCGGTTCTGTTTGATTTCTGGCGCCAATGCATTCTCTTCTGGTCCAGCGGCTTGCATCTGCCGTTCAGTCTTTCGACCCGGATAAATGAAGCAGGCCAATACGGCTTACAACTTTCTGGCGATCTGGATGGCGGCCAGTTGCCCAACGCCACCATACTGGCCGTCACGGCGATAGTGACGGCAATTGCGTTCGCCTTGTCATTTCGGCTGAAGCACGCTAGTTTTCCGCTCAGATATCCACTGCGTATTGCATGCGTTGTCCAGTTTGCAACCCTGGTTTACTTCTGGTGGACACCCACGGGATTTCCGTACAACATTGCCCGTCACAGCGAAGAGCTGATGACCATCGGCTATGTTGTGATGCTGGCTACACCGCTAATGCTCGCTGTGGGTTACTACATTCTCAACCAGAGCCTCCTGAAAAAACTGTTTTACACCGGCGTCATTTTGTCCTTTCTGGCCGTCATGGTGCCGCATCAGGTGTTGGTGCAGGCTTTAATCATGCAGCATTTTTCGGTGCTGTTCATGCCCCTGCTGTACATCTGTTTCGGTGCGGTTTTTGACGCCCTCGTTTTTGTAGCCCTTTATTCATGGATTGCAAGCAACGCGTCTGCAAACGCCACGATATAGAAGATCAAGGGACTAAGCGGCTAAAAAAAGTTCACTGCCGAATCGCCTTTCCGGAAAGCACCCGATGAGATACTCATAGCAGCGGCGAGAGATTCTTCTTGCTTTTAAAAACTGATTAGCTGTGCTTTCAATAGCGTCCACCACAAGCGTTTGTTGCTAAAAAAAAGGCATGTTCTGCACATGTTCATAGAATAACTTTTTGCGTTCCGATCACATTGACCAGCTGCATCATTCCAAGGTCTTCATGGTCCAGTGCGTGGCAATGCCACACATACTTGCCCGTGTAATCGGTAAAGCGCATACGGAAGGTGATGCTGCCATTCGGGGGGACTGGCAGGGTGTCAGCCCAGAACGGCGTGACCGCTTCCCCATTGACTTTCACGACATAATTGTCATTGAAGTGAATATGAAAGGGATGCGGGTAGACGTTGAGGCTGTTGATGGTCCACTCTTCGACCGCATCAAGCGCCACAGTCTGGGTGGTTGTCAATGACGACTGAAAAGGTGCCAGCTTTGACGACAGGCTGGCATCGCCCGACACAAACACCTGACCGACCAGAAAGGGGGGTGCGGTTGTGTCATCGGCGGGAACAGACCAGTCTGACTCGGGAATCGGCTGCGGCAGTCGGCTGCTTTCGGTGGACAAGATAGCCAGTACCAGATTGCGCTGCTTGCCGCCGTTGCTGGCCAGCTCTGCATCGGTGATCGGCCGGTGGTCAGCGTAGACCGGAAGGTTGGCTGCCAACGGCAAGGCGGTGCTCATGGGTGCGCCCTCCACCACGACGCGTGCCACGATTTCGTCTTTGTCCTCACTTGAAGGCGACGCTACAGAGCGCAGGTAATAAACGCCGGGGTATCACTGGCCTTGACGACCACGGAATGCCGGCTACCCGGGTACAGCGCATTGCCCGGCCATTGCTGGTTGCCAAACTGGGTAGAGGTGGCCTTGTTGATGGATTTGAATTTGCGGTCAAACACATTGCCATCTTTGGCGTAGGCCAGCAGGGTGTGGTCGTCGAGTACTGGGTTAAACGGGTAGAACGACGCGGTGTTGAGGAGGTGCCAGTTTTGCACTTCACCGGGGCGCATCACGATGGTCGGCTGGTAGGCACCGTTGAGCAGAAAAGCCGACGCAGCGGCACCTGCCGAGTCATAAAAAGATTCGGTTTTACCGTCTTTCAGGCTGACCTTGTGCACGTGGATGACGCGCTCCCGAATATCAGGCGAGGTGATGAATTTGTCAGCCGGGTCACGAACGATGATGGCACCGAACATGCCGCTGGAAACCTGCGCATTCGACGAACCATGCAAATGCGGGTGGTACCAGTAAATGCCGTTGGTATGGACCTGCGGAATCGTCAGCTCATGCTGGCGGCTTTCACCAGGCTGCACACCGGCTTCCGCTGTGTCCACCACGTAGTCACCAAACACGCCGGGGCGGAATTCTTTTGGGTCCACGTGCAGGCCGTGAAAATGCAGGTTGGTGCTGTTTTGATGGTTGAGGTAGTCGAGCTTGGACTGGCCTTTCACATTGGCCGGCAGCTTGTTGATGAGATTGATGCGCAGCGTGTCGCCAATATTGAGCACCAGCGTGGGCGCCATGTACTGACCGTTGAAACTGCGCAGCGAGGTGGCGATTTTTTTGGCGGCACCAGGGTAGCCAGGGTCTTGCGCGAGCGCAATGGTCATGGTCTGCGAAGCATATTGCGCGTTCAGGTCCATGCTCAGCAGTTTGTTGGTGGCGGCCAGCATTTGCGGGTCGGACAGCGTGTCCAGCGTCGGGCCCGCGCTGGAGCCGCCGCCGCAACCGGCCAGCACAGAGCCCACTGACAGGCCAAATGCCCAGCTCAGGGTTTCACGGCGGTTGACATTAAAAGAGGGTGCAGGTTTATTCATGGGGATGTCCTCGGGCAGATCAGGTAAATCATATAAATCAGGCAGGCCAAATAAATCAGGCAAATGAGACAGCAAGCGGCTTGACCTGCACCGCCACAGACGGGAAGGCACCGCAGGCCGACGAGCGGTTGTCGCCCCAGGCAAACAGGCCTGCATCACTCAAAGCCAGGGTGTGGCCTACACCTGCAGCCAGCCGGGTGACGTTGCGCAGCGGCTTGACGCGCAGAGGTTTCGGCGAGAAGGCCATGCCATCCTGCCCCATCTGGCCCATGCCGTTCCAGCCCCAGGCAAACGCTTCGCCCTGCGTAGAGCTAGCCACGGTATAAAACATGCCCGCATCAATCTGCGCCACCGGGAAACCCGTTTTGATGCGCTGCGGTTTGGTGAAGTAGGCGGCGGCAAGCTTCGGCTCCAGCGCTTCACCGGTCTGGCCGAAATTGTTCGACCCCCAGCCCCACAAACGGCCCACGTCGTCCACCGCAAAACTGTGCGTATCACCCGCCGCAACGGTTTTGATGTGCGCGGGCAAACTAACTCTGGCAGGCAGGGTGCGCTCGCTGAGGCTGCCCGTGCCCAGCTGGCCCGCGCTGTTGGCTCCCCATGACCAGACCGATCCGTTGTGGCCCAGGGCGAGCACATGGCCGTGCCCCGCCGCCAGCATGGCAATGGGCGGCAAGCCCGTGATGGCTGCCGGGCTGTCCAGCAGTGTGGACACGGACGGCAGGGTCTCACGCCCCAACTGGCCATTGGTACGCATGCCCCATGACCAGACGGTGCCGTTGGCATACAGCGCAAAGCCGCCTGACTCTGTCAAGGCAACCTGCGTCGAAGACGGCGGCAGGCCCGCCACTTCAGCGTGCTCTGCACCGCGCTCTTTTGACACCACTGGCCGGCAGGCCAGCACGCCACCCGTGCGTTTGACACTCAGGGTATCGATGTGCCCGTCAGCAATGCTTAAAAACGGCATGCCGGGGTTGAGCAGTTGCGGCAGCGGCTGCGCATAGCGGTTGTGGCCAATCTCGGTCGGGCTGCTGGTACACAGCTCGCCCGGGTACCCCGGCGGCAGCGTGGCACCTATCAGTTTGATGCCGCCCCAGGCATGTGCCAGGCCATCGCTTGAAAGCACGACGGAGCGGTCACGACCCGCACTGATTTGGGTAATTTTCATGGTTTTCATACTTTCAATAAGACAAACACAAACTGGAAAAGACTGGAAGAAACTGGAAAAAAGCTAACAAATCTGCAAGTTCAAAAATTTAAACATTCAAGTGCGCTATTGCCCGAGCACGAATGCCGCCCGCGCCTTCAACTCCGGCGGACTCAAGGCCGCAAATGCGGGCATGGGCACGGTGCCCCATTTGCCGGAGCCCCCGGCCCGGATGCTGGCCTCCAGCTTGGCCTGTGCCTGCGCATCGCCTTTGTATTTCAGCGCCACGTCGTGGTAAGCGGGGCCGACTATTTTTTGCGCGATGGCATGGCACCCAAGGCAGGCGTTCGATGCCAGTAGCGCCTGAACGTTAACCGCGGTATTTGCCGCCAACGCTGCAGTCGGCGCAGGGACAGAGTTCGGAGTCGATGCAATATTCAAGCCCGAAGGTTTGGCACCGCCGTAAGTGACGGCCAGGTACTCGCCGATCTGCGTGACGTCGGCATCACTGAGCGGTGCCGCGTAGGCATGTTCCATCTTGCGCACCTCGGCGGTCCATTGCGCGGATGTCATGGCTGGCGGCTGCTGGCTGATGTAGTCGGCCGAGTGGCAAATACCGCATTTTTGCAGGGCGATCTGGTAACCTACCAGCGTAGAGGGTTTAAGTTTTGCCGTTTCAAGAGGTCGCTTGATCGTCAGTATTTTTGGTACCGGTTGTGCAGGCGCAGCGCTACACGCCAGGCCAAAAACGACGGCTACTGCGGCGAACACGGCGTCAGCGACAAGAGGTTTAAGGTGTTTCAACATACTCCCCTAAACCGCAACCATACGCAGGGTTTCAATCACGTTGCGGGCGTAGCCGCCGGGGTTCCAGCTGGCAGTGGCGGGCTGTATGTCTCCGCGCAGACTGGTGGCACGCACCATCAGGTTCACGGAACCTTTTTGCCGGGGTGTGAAGGGCGGGCTCCACCCACGAAACGAAAAGCGCCCCAGGTCTTTGTCCAGAGCGGCAGGCCGCCACTGCTGGTCGTTTTCAGACACCTCCACCGTCTTGATACCGCTGCCCGCATTAAAAGCAATGCCCTGATTTGCACAGCGCGGCTAACCGGCGCACGCACATCGGCCGCCAGACTGGTGATGGGGCGTGCGGCGGTGGACGCCGTGCCTGCGGGTACGCACATGCAGGCGTTGTCGGGTACGCGGTAGGCCGTAGACATGAAGAAGCCTTCAAAACCTTGGTCAAGCACTTCGATTTCATTCATGTGCTTGACCCAGTACGTGCCAAAGTAGCCCGGCACGTTGAGCTCGATGGGGTGGCCATTGAAAAAAGGAATCGCGGTACCGTTCATGGACCATGCAATCAGCGGCTCGGCACTGAGGGCCAGGTCAATGTCCAGCACCTTTAAAAAATCTGGTGTTTTGGGACGCACTGGCGTGTCCAGCCCATTGAAGCTCACCTGTTTGGCGCCCGACAGCACACCGGCTTTTTCAAGTACAGCCCGAAGCGGCACACCCACCCAGCGCGCATTGCCCATGGAGCCATTGCCCAGTTGCGCACCAAACACGCGCGGCTCTGAAAAACCTCGGCTGTTGCCCGAACACTGGTTGACCGCAAGCGCCTCGACCGGCTCAGCCAGCGCCTTCAGTTCGGCCAGCGACAGCGGCGGCCTGACATGCCCACCGACTCTGAGCCGATAGCTCTGTGCGTCAATGCTGGTCGGAATATCGGCCAGGTGATAGCGTACAAAAAAAACGTCGTTGGACGTTATGACGCTTTCACCAAAAACCGCGAAGGGGTTTCAAGATGCGGTGGCCGCGTGGTGACCCGCAGCAATGGGCGCTTTTGCGGATACGCCACCAGCTCGCGCGCACCATTGCCGAACGGCAGGGTCTCGGTGCCTGCAGTCAGACCTTGAAGCGGCAAGGCGCTCAAACCGGCACGCCAAGGCTGGTGCGCTGTAAAAACTCCCGCCTGCCGGTGTTGTGGTTGTTGTTACGGTTCGTGAAATTCCCGTTTTTTTGTTAAATGGCGTGCCGACATTAAAGCAATAGCCCACCTTCAGGCTCGTCATATTATGCTGTAAAAGTGTACGGCGCGAGGCGAGACAATCTGCCCATTGCGCATCACCAGTCTTGACTTCACTGCAGAGTCCACGCCGGGCCAATGCCTGCGCACCTTTATGCGGGAGCAAGGCCTGCTAGGAGACGACGCCTGCATGCTCGACATCGTCGCGCGTTTGGTCGGCGCAAGCTGGGGCGTCCGTGCGCGTGTTTGTACCGACTTTTTTCACCGCACAACCAAAGCGTTGCCACCACGATCTGGTCTGCTCAACTGGAAAGCGCCTGGTACACCTGAGCCGCATGTTTTTTTCCCAAAACAGACGACGAAGTGCATCCTTTTGAAGGCCGGCTACGGCGCGGTCTGGATGCCGAAACATATTTGGTTAAGCACGCAGCTGGCGCGCTGGTGGGCGTGCGCGACCAGCCGCAATGCTGACGCGGCGGTGTGCAGCGCATGCGGACTGGCTCTATTTTTTGTCGATTCGGCCCTGCCGGTTGCGTTCTGCTACGCCAGGCACAACAGTATGACGCTCTTTCTGCCTTGGAGACCACTACAGAACGCCTTGAGAGCCGGAGGCCTTCCTTGTGCAGGTGCGGCTGGCAATGCAGGAGGACGGGACTGTAGCGCAGTTCACTGGCGTCACCTACAAGTCCGGGGTGCAAATTACTCCTGATTTAATAGCTACAAGCGTCCGTAAATGCTACCGTAACGCCATTGAAGGTTCGCTAAAAACGGCTTGTGCGGCGTTTTTCTAAGAGTTTCCACCCATCACTTGCACCATGCGGTCTGCTTGAAATGCCGCCCTGGGCCCCAAGTTACCTCGCATGACCGATTCGCTCCACATCGTTTGCCCTCACTGCCACACCACCAACCGGGTCCAAGCAGGCCAGCTCGGCAGCGCGCCGACATGTGGCAGCTGCAAAAAAGCACTGTTTGATGGGCATCCCGCAGCGTTGAACGAAGCCGCATTTGACAAACATATCAGCCGTAACCAGATTCCAGTGCTGGTCGACTTCTGGGCGCCCTGGTGTGGCCCCTGCCGCGCCATGGCACCCGCTTATGCGCAGGCGGCAACCCAGCTGGAGCCAAGCGTACGACTGGCTAAAGTAGACACCGAAGCGGTACCCAGTCTGGGGGCACGGTTCAATATTCGCAGCATTCCCACGCTGGCCTTGTTTAGGGATGGGCGAGAGATAGCGCGGCAGCCTGGCGCCATGGGCGCTGCAGACATCGTGCGCTGGGTGCAATCGTCAATCATCCACCCTGCCCCGCGATGACTTGATCTCCGAGCGCTGGCTTTTGCCCTCTAGCCGTCGCTGTTTAGCACCGTAGGTAGGCTTGGTGGCGCGCCTGTGTTTAGGCGGTGTGGCGACACTGTCAATGACGCCCTGAAGGCGGTTGAGCGCGTCGCTGCGGTTCATCTCTTGCGTGCGATGTTGCTGGGCTTTGAGCACCAGCACGCCCTCCTGGGTGATACGGCTGTCGTTCAAACTCAAAAGGCGCTGCTTGAGCTCTTCCGGCAGGGATGATGCGTTGATGTCAAAGCGCAAATGGATGGCGCTTGAGACCTTGTTGACGTTTTGCCCGCCCGCACCCTGGGCGCGAATGGCGCTGAACTCGACCTCGCGATCGTCTACCGGATACAGACTTTGGGTCGCCATGGATTGTTGGCCAATACGCTGAATCAGACGGGATTGGTCATGTCGGCCAGCGCCGCAATGGCATAGGCGTAGCCCTTGATACCAAAGCCGGCCATCACGGCTTTGGCCACCGGCGAAACATACGAATGGTGGCGAAAGACCTCACGCGCGTGGACGTTGCTGATGTGCAGTTCGATCAGCGTCAAGCCGGTGCCCTTGATGGCGTCATGCAGCGCCACGCTGGTGTGCGTGTAAGCACCGGCGTTAAGGATGACACCGGCCAGTGTGCCTGCAGCCTGCGCCCGTCCGGCTTCATGAATCGCGTCAATCATCACGCCCTCATGGTTGCTTTGACGGAAGTCGAGCTTGAGGTTGTGCGCATTGCAGACAGCGCTGCACAGGGCCTCGACATCGGCCAGGGTTTGCGCGCCATAGACGGCGGGTTCCCGGGTGCCGAGCAGGTTGAGGTTGGGACCGTTGAGAATCAAAACTGTTTTCATGATGGCATCTTTCCGGACAAACGTTGTTGCGTCGCACAGCGCCTATTTTCGCACCACGCCAAATCCTGGAGCGCAACGATTTGACCAATCGCAATCGACCGGTGCAGGCTTCAACGGTGTACAGACTTTGCAGCGCGTCAGGCGCGGCGACAAAGGACTCCGCGTTACCGTCAATCACATCACAAAAATGGTCAGGCTGCGCGGTCAGCGGATCTATGGCAAACGCATCAGAGTCGCATGCAAACTGCGCAGGTCATGTGCAACCTGATGTGAGGCTGCGTCCACATCAGGCATCACCTGCATATGCTATGTATTTAATAGCTACTAGCGCCCGTATCAGCTGCCGCATTGGCTTATTTCACCCTCAACAAATGTCGCCTGCGGGATCCCGCACAATCAGGGTACACAACGACGACACATGCACACCCGCCACTTTGTCCAATTGATCGCGATGTCTGCCCTCTGGGGTGCATCATTTCCCCTGCTCCGCATTGCCAGCCCGGTGCTGGGCCCTTGGGTGGTAGCGGGCTGGCGCTGCCTGCTGGCCGCCGTGGTGCTTGGCGTGTTGATGCGCAGCCTGAGGGAACGCTGGCCGCCGCGCGCAGCATGGCCCCGGCTGGCGCTGCTCAGCTTGCTGAGCGTGGTGATTCCCTTTGTGCTGTTCAATTGGGCAGCGCTGGTCATTCCGGCTGGCTACTCGGCCGTGCTCAATGCCACAGCGCCGCTGTTTGGCGTGTTGGGCGCCGCCATCGCCGGTGAAGAAAAGCTGACACCCAAACGCCTGGCCGGGTGCGCGGTGGGGTTTGCGGGCGTAACTCTGTTGGTGCAACTCGGACCGGTGGACGTCACGCCGCAGGTAGTGCTGGCGTCTTTAGCCTGCATCGTTGCCGCCGCCAGTTATGGCTTTGGGACAATTTTGATGAAACGCGCCACCTTGATACATGCGCCTTTGTCGGCTTCCGCAGCCGTTTACGTGGCAGCCACCGTGATACTGGCCATTCCCACAGGCATGGCCACACCATCGGCGCACCTGGACATCGGGGCGCTGCTGGCCGTGGCTGTGCTGGGCACCGTAACTTCAGGTCTTATGTACTGGATCAGCATGCGATTGATGCGAGAGATTTCGGCCAGTGCGGCCACTTCTGCAGCTTTCGTGATCCCCCTGTTTGGCGTCACCTGGGGGGCGCTGTTTCTGGGAGAAAGAGTGACTATAAACATGTTGCCGGGCTGCGTGCTGGTACTCGCTGCAACTGCGCTGATTGCCGGATTCAATCCCTTCAGAGGTTAACCGCCAGAACCGTGACAGGCTCAACCAGGGATTTTCAGGTTGGGTTGCGCCGCATGATGTCGGGCGTGCTGACCGCCACATCAGCATTTTGAGCGCGTTGCCGCAGGGCGTGCTCTATTACCACCAGCGCCAGCATGGCTTCGGCGATCGGCGTGGCGCGTATGCCCACACAGGGGTCGTGCCGGCCTTTGGTTATCACTTCAGCCGGGTTGCCGCTGATGTTAATTGATGGGCGCGGCGACGTAATGGAACTGGTCGGCTTGATTGCAATTGACACTTCCAGGTCTTGCCCTGTGCTGATACCGCCCAACACACCGCCC
>JANXTM010000346.1 GCA_025352405.1 Polaromonas sp. | reverse complement strand
CCCATGGTGCGTACGGCTGACCTAGCCATTGCCAGCCCCTCATGCTTGGCCCCGAGTGGGCCAGTGCTGCCAAATAGAATGTCATTCAGGCCGCCCATGATGCCGCCAGAGTCGGTCTGACCTGCTGCACCGCCATTCGGGGCGCTGGATGCCGAGGTCGCAGAAGCGTCAGCGCGGCCCTGCAATTTTTCGTAGGCTGATTCGCGGTCTATAGTTTTTTCATAAACCCCTGCGACCAGTGAATCCTTTAACAACTGCTGGCGCTGTTCGGGGGTGATGGGGCCAATCTGACTGCCGGGCGGCAAGACGTAAACCCGCTCGGTGATGCTGGGCCTGCCTTTTTCGTCGAGCAGGCTGATCAAAGCCTCGCCTACGGCGAGTTCGGTGATGGCTGTCTCGATGTCCAGGCCGGGGTTTTGCCGCATGGTTTGAGCCGTGGCCTTGACAGCTTTCTGGTCGCGCGGGGTAAATGCCCGCAGCGCATGCTGCACTCGGTTGCCAAGCTGAGCCAGCACGGAATCGGGAATATCCAGCGGGTTTTGCGTTACAAAATAAACGCCCACGCCCTTCGAGCGCACCAGCCGCACCACGAGTTCAATGCGTTCAACCAGCACTTTGGGCGCTTCGTTGAACAGTAAATGCGCTTCGTCAAAAAAGAACACCAGTTTGGGTTGTTCTGGGTCGCCTATTTCGGGTAACTGCTCAAACAGCTCGGACAGCATCCACAATAAAAATGTTGCGTACAGGCGTGGCGAATTCATCAATTTGTCCGCGGCGAGGATATTGATGACGCCCTTGCCGCTGCTGTCGGTCTGCATAAAGTCGCTGATGTTCAGCATGGGCTCGCCAAAGAACTTGTCGGCGCCCTGGCTCTCAATTTGCAGCAGCCCACGCTGAATGGCGCCCACGCTGGCGGCGCTGACGTTGCCGTATTTGGTCGTGAACTCGCTGGCGTTGTCGCCCACATACTGCAGCATGGTGCGCAGGTCTTTGAGGTCAAGCAGCAGCATGCCGTTGTCGTCGGCGATTTTGAACACCAGGTTCAGCACACCGGCTTGCGTTTCGTTCAGGTTGAGCATGCGGCCCAGCAGCAGCGGGCCCATGTCTGAAATAGTCGCGCGAACCGGGTGCCCCTGTTCGCCAAACACATCCCAAAGCGTGGCTGGGCAGGCCATGGAGTCGGGCAGCTCAATACCGCGCTCTTTCAAGATGCCGGCCATTTTGTCGCCTATTTTTCCGGCCTGGCTGATGCCGGTCAGATCACCTTTGACGTCAGCCATAAAAACCGGAACGCCGATTTTCGAGAAATTCTCGGCCATGGTTTGTAAGGTAACAGTCTTGCCGGTGCCAGTGGCCCCAGTGATCAAACCGTGGCGATTGGCCAGGGCGGGCAGCAGCTCACAGGCGGTGGTTGCGTTCTTTGCAATCAAAAGGGGCTCGGCCATGGGGTGTCCTGCGGTGAAAAAGTAAAATGATGCGAGTAGCGTAAATCAAAATTCTGAAGGAATAGCGTGGCAGGTCACAGTAAATGGGCGAATATTCAGCACCGCAAGGGTCGTCAGGACGAAAAGCGTCAGCGCATCTGGACCCGCGTGATGCGCGAGATCATGGTTGCGGCCCGCATGGGTGGCGGCGATATCGCCACCAATCCGCGCTTGCGCTTGGCCGTTGAAAAGGGCAAGGCGGCCAATATGCCGCTAGAGAACGTCAAATACGGTATCGCTAAGGCCACCGGCAGCCTGGAGGGCGTGCAATACGAAGAAGTGCGTTATGAGGGCTACGGCATTGGCGGTGCGGCCATCATCGTGGACTGCATGACCGACAACAAGGTGCGTACAGTGGCCGAAGTGCGCCACGCTTTTTCAAAGCACGGCGGCAATATGGGCACCGAAGGTTCGGTAGCGTTTCAGTTCAGGCATTGCGGCCAGCTGATTTTTGCACCTGGCACCAGTGAAGACAAGGTGATGGAAGTCGCCCTTGAGGCGGGTGCGGATGACGTGATTGCCCATGACGACGGCGCCATTGAGGTGCTGACACCTTACACCGACTTTGAAGCCGTGAAAAACGCGCTTGAGGCCGCTGGCCTGAAGGCTGAGGTAGCGGAGGTCACCATGCGTGCTGACAACATGATTGACATGGCGGGCAGCGAGGCCGCAAGGATGCAAAAACTGCTTGATGTGCTGGAAGACCTGGACGACACCCAGGACGTGTTTCATAACGCGGCGCTAACCGAATAAGTTTTGAGTCTCCTCGCTCCGCACTACTTGCCGTCGCTGCCCCCGAAAGGGACTGTGCTTGCTTGGGGCGCCCTAGCGTGGGGCCCATTCGCATCTAAACTGGCTTGCTTATGAAAGATTCCCGATGAAAGTTTTAGTTGTAGGCGGCGGTGGCCGCGAACACGCGCTGGCGTGGAAACTGGCCCAATCGCCCAAAGTGCAGGCGGTGTACGTTGCCCCTGGCAACGGTGGTACGGCACTGGATGCCCGGCTGGAGAACATCAACATCACCGACGTACACGCTTTGCGTGCGTGGGCTGCTGCAGAAAAAATAGCACTGACAGTAGTAGGCCCTGAGCAACCACTGGCTGCCGGTATCGTCGATGAGTTTCGTGCCCACGGGCTGCGCGTGTTTGGCCCGACCAAGGCCGCTGCGCAGCTCGAAAGCTCCAAGGCGTTTTCAAAAGCTTTCATGAAGCGTCACGGCATTCCGACCGCAGCGTACGAAACCTTTACCGATGCTGTGGCGGCGCATGCCTACGTCGATGAAAAAGGTGCGCCTATCGTGGTCAAAGCCGATGGCCTGGCCGCTGGCAAAGGGGTGGTGGTGGCCATGAGCTTGCATGAGGCGCATGAAGCGATTGAATTCATGCTGGCCGCTGGGCCCGACCAGAACGTGCTGGGCGTAACGCATAACGAAGGTGGCGCGCGTGTCGTCATCGAGGAATTTTTACAGGGCGAAGAAGCCAGTTTTATCGTCATGTGTGATGGCAAAAACGTAGTCGCCATGGCCACCAGCCAGGACCACAAGCGCCTGCTGGACGGCGACCAGGGTCCCAACACGGGCGGTATGGGCGCCTATTCACCCGCGCCGGTAGTGACGCCCGACGTGCATGCCCGGGCCATGCGCGAAATTATTTTGCCGACCATCAAAGGCATGGAAAAAGACGGCATTCCGTTTACCGGCTTTTTGTACGCTGGCCTGATGATTGATGCGCAAGGCAAGCCCAAAACGCTTGAATTCAATTGCCGCATGGGCGACCCTGAAACCCAGCCCATCATGATGCGGCTGAAAACTGATTTTTACGACGTGATGATGGCGGCCACGTCCGGAACGCTGGACCAGGTGGCGCTTGAATGGGACCGGCGTCCGGCGCTTGGCGTGGTGATGGCGGCATATGGCTATCCTTTGCATCCGCGCAAAGGCGACGTGGTCCACGGCTTGCCCCGCCTGACCGCTGATTCTGTGGACGATGCCATGGTGTTTCATGCAGGCACGGTCAAGCAAGGTAACGATACGGTAACTTCTGGTGGTCGCGTTCTTTGCGTGACTGTGCTGGGCAGCACCGTCAAGGCCGCGCAACACCGCGCCTATGAAGTTGCGCAGGATGTCAAATTTGATGGCGCGCAACACCGCACGGACATTGGTTTCCGGGCCATCAGGTCCTGAGGAACGCCATTTTGCAAACTGTTGACCTTTCTGGCGTTCGCGCCTATCTGCTTGGGCTGCAACACCGCATTACCAGCGCGATTGCGGGGCTGGATGGCCAACCGTTTGTCGCTGACCACTGGCAAAAAGAGCCAGACCAGCCGTTGCAGGGCAATGGCATCACGCAAATTCTGGAGCAGGGCCATGTGTTCGAGCGCGCAGGTTGCGGCTTTTCGCACGTACGCGGCCCCAAATTGCCGCCGTCCGCAACCCAGCATCGGCCTGAGCTGGCAGGTGCGCCTTTTGAGGCCATGGGTGTCTCATTGGTTTTTCACCCGCGCAACCCCTATGTGCCCACGGTGCACATGAACGTACGCATGCTGGCCGCCACGCCTGTTGATGGTTCGGCAACCGTTTGCTGGTTTGGCGGCGGGATGGATTTGACGCCGTATTACGCTTTTGATGAAGACGCCGTGCATTTCCACCGGACCTGCAAGGACGCGCTGGAACCCTTTGGCGCTGATAAATACCCGCGCTTCAAAAAGTGGTGCGATGAATATTTTTATCTCAAACACCGCAATGAGCAGCGCGGCATAGGCGGCGTGTTTTTTGACGATTTCCAGGAGCTTGGACCCGAGCAGAGCTTTGCCATGGTGCAAAGCGTGGCCGATTCGCTGGTCAAGGCGTATGTGCCAATTGTTGAAAAACGCCAGAACACGCCTTACGGCGAGCGCGAACGCGAGTTCCAGTTGTATCGCCGTGGCCGCTATGTTGAATTCAATTTGGTCTGGGACCGCGGTACGCATTTTGGCCTGCAGTCTGGCGGCCGTACCGAGTCAATATTGATGTCCATGCCGCCGCTGGCCAGCTGGTCGTATCAACGCGAGGTTGAAGCCGGCTCGCAGGAGGAGCGTTTGTACAAAGAATTTTTACCCCGGCGGGACTGGATTTGATGCCTCAGACCACTATTTCCAGGCGGAAAATTGGGGTGTTTGGCGGTGCGTTTGATCCACCGCACAAGGCGCATATTGCTTTGGCAAAAACCGCGATTGAGGCCCTTGCGCTTGATGAGTTGCGCGTCATTCCGACTGGCCAGGCGTGGCATAAAACCAGAAGCTTGAGCGCGCCGGAGCATCGGCTTGCCATGACCCGATTGGCCTTCGCGGGCGTGCCGCGCGTGGTGGTGGACAGCCGTGAACTTGAGCGCGCCGGGCCAAGCTTTACAATAACCACATTGCGCGCTCTGCAATCTGAAAATCCGGACGCACAGCTTTACCTGATCATGGGAGCGGACCAGTTTGCGGCATTCAGACAATGGCACGAATGGCAGGCAATCGTCGCTATCGCTATAATTTGCATAGCTGCTCGCGCCCGATTTGATTGGACTGACAGCCATTTTGATGCCTACAAAGAGTTAAAAGACCGCTTTTTAACGCTTCCCATGCTTGTAATGCCTGTGAGCGCGACACAAATCCGCGAGGCGCTGGCCTCCGGTAACCAGCAATGCTGCGATGACATCGCCTTTGTCAGCGATATGGTCGCCGAGCCAGTTGCACGTTATATTTCACTTTATCGGCTGTACCGTAATCCGTTATAGCCACCGCTATTTTCTCTACCGAAGCAAAGCACTGCATGACCTCTACGCCCGTCAAAACCACCGCCACTCTTGAGAAGAAAGACGTGCAAAAATTGCAACGCGCCATCATTGACGGACTTGAAGACGTCAAGGCGCAGGACATCATGGTGTTTGACACAGAGCACATCACATCCCTGTTCGAGCGTGTGATCATTGCCTCTGGAACGTCAAATCGCCAGACCAAGGCACTTGCTGCCAGCGTGCGTGATGCGGTGCGTGACGCCGGTTTTTCCAAGCCGCGTATTGAAGGTGAAGAAAACGGCGAGTGGATCATTGTCGACTGCGGCGCCGCTGTTGCGCACATCATGCAGCCGACTATTCGCCAGTACTACCATTTGGAAGAACTGTGGGGCGAGAAACCCGTCAAACTCAAATTGGGTGCGCCTGCTCCGCTGGTCAAGGCGTCCAAGCCTGAGCCGAAGGCAGAGCCCAAAGTGGTGGCCAAGCCCAAGGCTGGTGCGAAATCTACGTTCAAGTCCCGCGCCAGCCTGAGCGCGAAACCTGTCGTCAAGCCGCCGGTAAAAGACCACGAACCTGGCTATATCGGAAAGCTGGGTAAAACCAGCGACTGGACCGCCAAACGCAATGAAGCTGAACCTGCTGCAGAGCCGGTCAAGCCGGCAAGAGTTGTAAAAACCGTGAAAGCACCTGCAAAAACCGTTGTAAAACTCGCTGTGAAAACTGCGGCAAAGCCGGCAGTCAAATCCGCTAAGCCAGCGGTAAAAACGCCTATCGTCAAGGTACCTGTACCTAAAAAGGTTGCTGCAAAAAAGGCCCCGGCTAAAACTGCAGCCAAGCCAGCAACCAAAAAGCCTGCAGCCAAGAAAACTGCGCCACGCAACTGATGCGGCTGACGATAGTTGCTGTAGGCCAGAAGGTGCCCGACTGGGCGCAAACAGCCTACGACGACTATGCCAAGCGCTTTCCACCTGAACTGAAGGTAGAGCTCAAAGCCGTCAAAACCGAGCCACGAGCCTCTAAAACGCTGGACACGCTTTTAACGGCCGAAAGATCTCGTATCGAAGGCGCGATCAGCCGCGGCACCCACATCGTTGCCCTCGACGAACGTGGAACCGCCGTAACTACAGTAGCTCTTGCAGAACGCCTGAAGGCCTGGCAGCTGTCTGGCGATGACGTAGCCATCGTGATTGGCGGGCCTGACGGGCTGGACGCCGGCTTCAAAAAAGCAGCGCATGAGCGCTTGCGTCTGTCAGACCTGACCTTGCCCCATGCAATGGTGCGCGTGTTGCTGATTGAGCAGCTTTACCGGGCCTGGAGCATAACGATTAACCATCCCTACCATCGCGAATAGCTCGTTTTCCTATGTCTGATTTCGTTTATTTGGCATCGCAAAGCCCAAGGCGCAGGCAGTTGCTTGAGCAGCTTGGGGTGCGCTATGAGCTGCTGTTGCCAGATGCAGATGAAGACGCGGAGGCACTCGAAGCAGTGCTTGAAAATGAAGCGCCTGCAAGCTACGTCAGGCGCGTGACAGCACTGAAACTCGACGCGGCTGTGGCCCGCCTGAAGCGCCGCAAACTCCCGGATGCGTCAGTGCTGTGCTCTGATACTACGGTAGCCATGGGCCGCATCATTTACGGCAAACCTGAGAATGCAAAAGACGCGGTGCGAATGCTCACCGAGCTGTCGGGAAAAACACATCGCGTACTCACGGCCATTGCTGTGCAGTCGGTGCGCAAGCGGTCTGATGCGCTAAGCACATCCCGCGTGCGTTTTGATGCCATGACTGCGGCGCAAATTCAGTCGTACGTTGCCACCGGTGAACCCATGGGAAAAGCGGGTGCCTACGCCATACAGGGCAAGGTGGCGCAACATATTGGCCATATCAGTGGCAGCTACAGTGGCATCATGGGGCTCCCCTTGCGTGAAACAGCTTTGTTGCTGGGCAGCTTTGGTATAAAAATCTAGCAGAATAAATAAAACATGCAGCAAGACATCCTGATTAACTGGTCTCCACAGGAAACCCGGGTAGCCGTGGTGGAGCATGGCGCATTGCAGGAGCTGCAGGTCGAACGCACGCTGGAGCGCGGGCTGGTCGGCAACGTATATCTGGGCAAGGTCGCTCGCGTGCTGCCGGGCATGCAGTCCGCGTTCATTGATATCGGGCTGGATCGCGCGGCTTTTTTGCATGTAGCCGACTTGATGAGCAGTATCAATAGCCGTCATGTCGAGGCTGACGCAACCAGCCCCCCGATTGCTCTGGAACCGATTGAAAAGCAGTTGTTTGAGGGCCAGGCCGTGATGGTGCAGGTGCTCAAGGACCCGATTGGTACCAAGGGCGCGCGGCTTACGGCGCAAATCAGCATCGCCGGGCGTTTGCTGGTTTTTCTACCGCAGGACAACCACATCGGTGTGTCCCAGAAAATACCGCCCCGGCAGCGCGATGACCTGCGTCAGCGCATGCAGAAGCTGGCTGGGGATCTGGGTGGTGGATTTATCCTGAGAACCAATGGTGAAGACGCCACAGACTCTGAGCTGACTGAGGACATTGCCTACCTGCGAAAGATGTGGGCGCGTATCAAGGATGCTTCCGTACGATTGCCGCCCGCATCTGTGCTGCACCAAGACCTGAACCTGCTGCAGCGCGTGCTGCGTGACATGGTGGTGGAGGGCACCCAAACCATTCGCATTGATTCGCGCGAACAGTTTGAAAAACTCAAAAGTTTTGCGACCGAATTTATGCCGGCCACAGTACAAAAACTGCAGCTGTATGTTGGTGATCGGCCGATATTTGATCTCTTTAGTATTGACGAAGATATCGCCAAAGCGCTGGGTCGTCGTGTCGACCTCAAGTCGGGTGGCTATCTCATCATTGACCAGACCGAGGCGCTGACTACCGTAGATGTCAACACCGGCGGGTTTGTGGGTGCGCGCAATTTTGACGATACCATTTTCAAAACCAATCTGGAGGCCTCGCAGGCCATCGCCCGGCAGCTGCGTTTGCGCAACCTGGGCGGCATTGTGATTGTCGATTTTATTGACATGCTCAAGGAAAACCATCGTGATGCGGTGCTTGCTGAATTCCAGAAGCAGCTGGCGCGTGACCGTATTAAAACCACAGTCAACGGATTTTCTGCGCTGGGTCTGCTGGAAATGACCCGTAAACGCACCCGTGAATCGTTGGCGCACCAGCTGTGCGAACCGTGCAGCGCGTGTGTCGGTAAAGGCGTGGTCAAAACGGCTCGCAGCGTGACCTACGACATCCTGCGTGAAATCCTGCGTGAGGCGCGGCAGTTCAATCCACGCGAATTTCGTGTGATCGCATCGCCTAAAGTAGTCGAGCTTTTTCTTGACGAAGAGAGCCAGCATCTTGCAGGCCTGAGTGACTTCATAGGCAAACCCATATCCTTGCAGGCCGAAACGGCGATGGCGCAGGAGCAGTACGACATCGTGCTGTTGTGAGCTGGTGATGACCGCCGCCATATCCCCTGTTTTGACCCAAAATTCGCAGCCGATTCCGGTGCTGGTCTATCACCAGATAGATGCTGCACCCGTCAAAGGCAGTCCGTTTCGCAGCCTGTATGTATCGCCCGCCGCCTTTGCGCGGCAAATGCGGCTGTTGAAATGGCTGGGTTATACCGGGCTATCAATGACAGGCTTGCAGCCCTACCTGAACGGCGAAAAACAGGGAAAAGTGGTTGGCATTACTTTTGACGATGGCTATCTGAACAACCTAAACCATGCCTTGCCTGTACTTGTGCGTTATGGTTTTTCATCGACCTGTTACGCGGTGAGCAGCCTGCTGGGTAAAACCAACATCTGGGACGAGCAGACTGGCATCCCGCAAACGCTACTGATGAACGAAGTCGAGATGCGGCAATGGATATCTGGGGGCCAAGAGATAGGCTCGCACACCCGAAGTCACATCAACTTGCTGGCGTCTAGTGACGAGGTGTGCAATTCAGAAATTTTGCAAGGCAGAACGGACCTGGAAGTAGCACTCAGGGAACCGGTGCGGCATTTTTGCTACCCCTATGGGCGCTATGGAGCCCGACACAAAACTATGGTTGGTGTGCATGGTTTTGTGACTGCGACCACCACACAGCGCAGTCGTTGCCATGGGGGTACAGACATGCTGGCAATACCGCGTGTGCCCGTGCTTCGATCTACCAGTTTGCCCATGTTTTGGGTCAAGCTGGCAAGCGGCTACGAAGACAGGCGCAAGAAATGACGTTTGGGCGTTTGCGCATTGCGGTGTTGAACCGAAATTTTTCACCTACTGCGGGTGGCGCGGAGCGTTATTCGATTGCCCTGGTTGAACAGCTCGCTGCAAGGCATGAAATACATGTTTTTGCGCAGTCTATAGAACACAACTTGCCCGGCGTTATCTATCACCGAATCAGTATGCCAATGCGCAGGCCGCGCTGGGTTAACCAGCTCTGGTTTGCAACCGTAACTTGGTGGGCTACACGCGAGCGCCGTGGTCCCGGTGTTGACATTGGGTTTGACGTGGTGCATTCACATGAAAACACTTGGCATGGCAACATTCAGACGGTGCACGTGTTGCCCGTCAAGCACAACCTGTTTCATGGCCGCACGGGCTGGCGGCTTGCACTTCGTTGGGTCAAAGTACTGACCAGTCCAAGGCTGCTCGCCTATCTTGCGCTTGAGCATTGGCGCTATGCGGCGCAGCCCGGTCGCTCGGTGGTCGCGACTTCTGGCAGTTTGTTATCCACTTTTAACGCAACCTACCCTGCTGCCAGTGCCATGACCACCGTCATCACACCGGGCATTTCCTTGCCCGATGGTCCCGTAGTAGAGGCGGTGCGGCTTGATGCAAGGCAGCAGCTGGGTTTGCCTGCAGACCGTCCTTGTATCCTGTTTATCGGCAACGATTTTCGTAAAAAAGGTCTTCAAACCCTGCTGGAGGCGCTGCGCCTTTTGCCCGAGGAGGTTGTTTTGGCGGTAGTCGGCAACTCCTTGCAATTGAGCGCCTTCAGCAAGCAGATCAACTTGGCGAAGTTGACCTCAAGGGTGTTTTTCCTGGGTACTTTGAGTGACATCAGGCTGGCCTACCGGGCAGCTGATTGCCTCGCACACCCAACGCTTGAAGACACGTTTGCCATGGTGGTTCTGGAGGCCATGGCGCACGGCTTGCCGGTGATTGTTAGCAGCGCAAAGTATTGCGGTATTTCAGGGTTGCTTGACGATGAGATCAACGCTTTGCTGCTTGGTGATCCGCGTGATGTTGTCGCTCTGAGTGATGGCCTGCGCCGTGTATTGGGCGACGGTGCACTGAAAACAAAACTCGCGTACGCTGCCAGAGCATTTGCCGAAAAATTTAAATGGAGCGCTATCGCCGCTGCGCAAGAAAAACTTTACTACGCGGCTAGCGAGGCGAAAACAAAAGCCCGGTGAGAAGTATCACGCAACCAGCTTAAAGTGCTTGCGGCTGAAGTCCAGTCCGGTCAGAGTCTCCAACTGGCGCATGAGGTGGTACTTGTTTTCTTTGGGCGTTGGTTTGTAAGCCGGGTCCAGGTGTAGTTCCTGCTCAGCTTCTGTGGCTAGCCAGTGCTGGGCGGCCAGAGGATGCGTTCCTTTGAATGGCGCCAGGGCGCGGCCATCAAACTGGCTGTAGTGAATCTCTGCAGGTGCTGCTGCCCAGTACTTGCCGACCTGGTCAAACTTCTTTTGCATGTCTTCATTTTTGCGAATCCAGCCGTAATGGTAGATATGCGCGTTGGCCAGAGCGGCGTTGGGGTTGCGGCCGCGTTTGTGCTGATTCATCACCAGCCAGTACTGGCCATCGGGTGCATAGCTGCGCAGGGTGTTGCGAATCAAGCGGCATTCACGGCGGTACCAGCCCGGGCTGATGGATAACCATTGAGGTGAACCGTAAAAATGGCGATAGTCAAACACCAGGGCTTCCACAAGTGGGTTGGTATGGTGGTGTTCTACGCTGGAACGGATTTTTTCAATGTCATCCTCATGCACTACTTCGTCACCTTCAAGATAAAAAGCCCAGTGCCCGGTGCAGGAGTACTGTGCGATCATTTTTTGCTGTGCATAAACAAAGCCGCGGTCAGCCATGTTCTCGTTCCACAGCGTTTCGATGATCCTGATTTTGGGGTCTGCGATGGCGCGTACCCGGGCCAGTGTGTCGTCAGAGCCCTTGCCAACGGCGACTACAAACTCGTCGACCAGCGGAAGCAGTGAGCGTATCGATGCTTCAAATGGAAAACCAAGCTCCACGCCATTGCGTATAAATGTAAATCCGCTGATGGAAACTGGCATGAAAACGGGCTTTCAGGTATTTTGGAAACCAAGGCGATACAGGTGCGCATAGGCTCCGTCAAGCGCCAGCAACTCGGTGTGGGTGCCCGATTCGACGATACGACCGGCGTTCATCATGAGAATGCGGTCGGCATGCTGAATGGTTGACAAGCGGTGCGCAATGATCAGTGAGGTTCGGGTGGAGGTGAGCCCTTTGATCGCGACTTGCACGGCTTGTTCGGATTCGGTGTCGAGCGCGGAGGTGGCCTCATCCAGAATCAGAATGGGTGCATTTTTGTAAAGCGCACGGGCAATGGCCAGACGCTGGCGCTGGCCGCCTGACAACTGCATGGCGTTGTGCCCCAGCACCGTGTCCATGCCGCCTGGCAACTCGGCCATCAGTTGCCCGAGGTTGGCCGCCATCAGGCACTGCGTCACTTTGTCGCGGTCAATCGTCTGGCCCAGCGCCACGTTAAATGCAATGCTGCTGTTCAGCATCACCACGTGCTGGCTTACCAGCGCAAACTGTGCGCGAAGCGAGTTCAAATTCCAGTTGCGTATATCCTGACCGTCAAGACTGATCGTGCCGGCGCTCGTCTCGGTAAAGCGGGGCAATAAATTGACAAGCGTGGTTTTCCCAGAACCCGAACTGCCAACCAGCGCCACCGTCTCGCCGGCTTTGACGGACAACGTCAGTTTGTCGAGAGCAGGCGGCGCATCGGCTTTGTATTGGACGCCCACATTTGAAAACTCAATATCGCCGCGCGCCCGGGCCTTGACGAACGTCCCGCCCGACTCGTCAGGCGTCAGATCCATCAGGTCCAGTCCACGCTCCAGTGCAGCGAGTCCGCGGGTGATGGGCGTTGCGCCGTCCGACAGGCTTTTGATGGGTGCAATCAACAGCAGCATGGCTGTGACAAACGCCACAAAACCACCCACAGTCGTGGTGTTGGCCGAGCCCTGCCAAAGCGCAATCGAGATCACAGCCGACAAAGCCATGGCTGCGAGAATCTGGGTGATGGCGCTCATGCCGGCGTAGGCGGCGGTTGATTTCATCGACAGGCGGCGCAGTGAATGGCTGAGCAGGTCGAACCTGCCTGCCTGGCCGGCTTGCGCGCCATGCAGACGCACGTCACGGTGTGCCAAGACGTTTTCTTCCACCACATAGGCTAGGTTGTCTGTGGCTGTCTGGCTTTCTTTTGTCAGCCGGTAAAGTCGACGCGTCAGAAGCTGGATGACCAGCGCTACCGCAGGAAACAGCAACGACACCACGAGCATCAGTTTCCAGTTCAGAAACAGCAAATAGGCAATCAATGCCGCCAGGGTGAGCAGATCGCGTGCCAGCTTCATGATGGCGTTCATCAGCAAGGCCGAACCGTTGTAAACCTCATAGACCACTGTATTGGCCATGGCGCTTGAGGACTGGTCCGAAAAAAGCGACAGGCGTGCACTGAGCAGCTTGCCAAACATGGCCGTACGCATGGCCTGCAGGCCGTCGTTGGTGACTTTGGCCAAGGCAAACTGTGCAACAAAACCAGACAGTCCGCGTATGGTGAAAAGCAGCATCAAAGAAAGCGGTACCAACCAGAGGTTGAAGCTGTCTCGTTGAAACCCGCGATCCAGCAGCGGTTTGAGCAGCGCCGGTATGAACGGCTCGGTAGCCGATGCCAGTACGGTTGCACCCACTGCGATGGCCCATCCACCTTTTGCCTTGCTGAAATAGGGCCACACTCGCCGTATACGCTGCCCAATGGACAACTTGCCAGAGGCGGGTAACGAAACGGTGTCTTCTGTCATGGTTACGCGGTACGCCGGTGATCTGACAGATTGGTGTCCACAGCGGCTTCTCTGTATGCGCCCAACGCCAGCAACAGGCCCAAAGTGACGCAGAAGAAGTCCCCGATCAGTGCGTCATATAACGATGAGTTGAACAGGCATGCCACCATCAATGCGGCCAGAGCCGATTGGGTTGCGCGTGCAACGGCCGGCTCCATGCCCAGCGTGTCGCGAAATACTGCTGCAAATAATGCCAACAGCAGCCCGATGCCGGGCAGACCAAGTTGCACTCCCCACTGCAGGTATTCCTGATGCGGGTTGCCATTGCCATCGATAGGCATATGTGCCGGATCTTTTGCATGCTCCAAGCGGTTGTATTCGGTGCTCCAACTGCCAACACCCAATCCGGCGAGCGGGTGGTCAAAAACAATGCCGACGGCCTTGAGCCACAGTTCCAGCCGAATGCCGGATGATGTGACGGACTTCTGTTGCGCAGAATACGATTGAACTTCATTTTTGACCGTGGTCAGACGGTCACGCACTTTATCGGAGCTGAAAAACAGGACAAGGGCCAACGCAAACGGTAGTAATACCACTAACGCGCGGAATCGCTTTGGCAATCGCCACATAATTGCCAGCGACAGCATCGCAATAGCCACCACATGGCCGCTGCGACCGCTTAATACAAACAATACATTCGAGATTGCTAGCAACGCAACCCCGATAGCTATTTGTTTGCCAAAGCGTCCTGGCACCAAACCGCGTAAATGCCAGCACACCGCTGCCAGCACCGCACCCATGATGCCCTGATCCAAATAACTGGAGAAGACCGCGAACTCCTTAATTGCCATGTTGGAACTCGCCCACGGAACCGGCAAATGCAAAAACAGCGCCCAGGAGCTGCCCACCAGGAACAACTGAGCTAACACGAACCACCCAAGTGCGCAAAGGGCTTCACGGCGGCTGCGTATGAGCGTCACCAGCAAAACGATTACGATTAATTTGCCGTACTTAGCCAACGAGCCCCAGGCGTCGCCCTCCGGGGCTATTGTCCAAAGCAGGCTCAGCGCAAAAGCGGTGAGTGTTGTCAATACCGCCACCGGCGTGAATCGTATGGCTAACGCTTTAAACTCAACAAGTCCGTGTGGTGACCTGAACAGGGCGTTTGACAATACGAAAAGTGCGCACAGCATCAGCAGCAGCTTGGCGGCGCTGATGATTGCCATCGACAACCCCACGGACATGGCTACCGAGCAGATCACGACGAGCCGGAAGTTGGGTATCTTGGTTGGCAAAATAGATGCAGGTGTCAGCGTGAAAGTAGCCGCATTATCGGTGATTCTGTTTCAGTGCCAAACCCGCAAACATGGGCCTTTGAACGCAGCCAATGCGACGAATGAAATCGCCCGTTGAGGGGTCTGATCGCTCTGCTATGCTTCTGTGGCCTCACGCAGTTTGGGTATTGCTGGGATTTGGCTGACGACTTGAAGTTGACGACTATTCTTTGGAAAGGGCGACCGTTGACCAGCTTGTCTGTCATTGTGATAACAAAAAATGAGGCCCATAACATCGGGGCCTGTCTGCAATCTGTTTCGTTTGCCGATCAGCTGGTGGTGCTTGACTCTGGTAGTCGTGATGGAACGCTGGATATTGCGCGAGCAATCGGTGCTGAAGTTAGCGAAAACCATGATTGGCAAGGTTTTGGAGCGCAGAAAAACCGTGCTCTCGCGTTGGCGCGAGGCGACTGGGTGCTGTCCATCGACGCTGACGAAAGGGTTACACCAGATTTGCGGGCCGAAATCATGGCAGCCCTCGCTGCACCTGCGTTTGAGGTTTACAGTTTCCCCAGGCTTTCAAGTTATTGCGGCCAGTACATGCGCCATTCCGGCTGGTACCCAGACCGCGTCACGCGGCTTTTCAAGCGCAGTTCCGCTCAATTTTCCGGGGAGCTGGTGCACGAAAAAATAATGACATCCCATCAGGTCGGACAACTCACGTCGTCTTTGCTTCATGAAAGCTTCACCGGCTTTGAAGCCGTGCTGGACAAAGCGAACCGGTATTCAAGCGCGGGTGCACAGATGCTGTTTGCGCGCGGTAAGACCGCCTCACCGGGCAAAGCGCTCGCGCATGGTGCTTGGGCGTTCATCCGAACCTACATTCTCAGGCGTGGTTTTCTTGATGGCTGGATGGGGCTTGTTCTGGCTATTTCCAATGCTGAAGGCACTTATTACCGCTATCTGAAGCTGTGGCTGTTATGCCAAGAGCGCAAAGATGAAAACCAGCCGACGGCTGACAATCCGTCAAGACTTCCCCCAGAATGAAAATCAGTTTCATCGTCCTGACTTACAACCGATGCGATGCCTTGCTGGCCGTGCTGCGGTCTTTGGCTGCGCAATGCGGCGTGGACCATGAGGTATTGATTGCAGATGACGGCTCAAGTCAAGCGCAGGTGGACATGCTTTACAAAAACTGTCCGGCTTTTCGCTGCCCGGTCCGTCATGTCTGGCACCCCGACATTGGTTTTACCGCAGCTGCCGCGCGCAATCTGGGTGCCTACCATGCACAAGGCGACTATCTTGTGTTTCTGGATGGCGACTGTGTGCCTGGAAAAACGTTTATTGCTGCACACACTTTCCTTGCCGAGCGAGGACTTTTTGTCAATGGGAGTCGCGTTCTGCTGAGTCAACGGCTCACAACGAAAGTAGTGGGTCAGTCACTGGACCTTCTGGCGCAGCCAGCCGTGTTCTGGTTAAAGACTCGCCTGCAGGGCGATAGCAACAAACTGTTGCACATGCTTTTCTGGCCATGGTCTTTATTCAGGGTACAACAGGGTTTCGAGTGGCGCGGTATTCGCAGTTGCAACCTTGGTGTCTGGCGAAGCGATTTTGTAGCCGCCAATGGGTTTGATGAAACTTTTGAAGGCTGGGGTCACGAAGATGCTGATCTTGTGTTGCGATTGAGTCATTTCGGTGTGCGGCGCAAAAACGGATTTTTAGCTACCGAGGTCTACCACCTGTGGCACCACGAAAACCAGCGAAGTCAGGCATCCGTCAACCAGAGAAAAGTATTGGAACGCATGAAAACCAGTCTGGTACGCGCTCAAAAAGGGCTTGACGCCATACATCCAGATGCTGCGGTCAAAATCACCACGCTGTGTTGATCGCTGACAATACGTTTTCAATCATTTATCCAGTGAGCTCATGAGCACGATTCCATCATTTAAACGTCGAAAATTCGTCACTCTGATTGCAGCTACTGCGCTGACTGCAGCCATCCCCGGTTTTGCGCAGTTCAGAGTTGAAGTTTCAGGCATTGGGCTAACGCAGATTCCGATTGCGGTCGCCGCGTTCCGTGGAGAGCCTCAAACACCTCAAAAAATTGGTGCTATCGTCAGCGCCGATCTTGAGCGTAGCGGGGTGTTTCGCGCAGTCGATACCGCTGGCGTGGCCGCTGACGAAAGTACCCGACCTGATTTGACCCAGTGGCGCCAGAAAGGTGCGGATTCCCTGGTGACCGGTAGCGTGACGCGTTTGGCAGATGGGCGTTTTGATGTCCGGCTACGACTTTGGGATGTAGTGCGCGGGCAAGATCTTGGAGGTCAGAGCTACGCCGTAACAGCGGCGGATTTGCGGCTGTCAGCGCATCGAATTTCTGATTTTGTGTATGAGAAGCTTACGGGGGATAAAGGCATTTTTTCCACCCGTATTGCTTATGTCACAAAGGCAAACCAGCGGTTCACTCTGTGGGTAGCTGATGCCGATGGCGAAAACGCCCAGTCGGCACTGGCCAGCCCTGAGCCGATCATTTCCCCAGCCTGGTCACCGAACGGCTCCCAACTGGCCTACGTATCGTTCGAATCCCGCAAACCGGTCATTTACTCTCACGATATTGCAAGCGGAAAGCGGCGTTTGTTAGCTAATTTTCGGGGCTCGAATAGTGCCCCCGCCTGGTCGCCCGATGGTCAGCAGATTGTGGCCACCCTTAGCCGCGACGGTGGGTCCCAGTTGTATGCCCTTGACGTGAATGGCGGTGAGCCGCGTCGTTTGACCCAATCGTCCAGCATTGACACGGAACCCGCGTTTTCACCCGACGGCAAATATATTTATTTTGTAAGTGATCGCGGCGGTGCACCCCAAATTTACCGGATGAGCCCTACAGGCGGAAACCCGGAGCGCGTGACTTTCACCGGCACCTACAACATTTCACCAGCTCTTAGCCCCGATGGGCGCTGGCTGGCGTACATCTCACGCGTGGGCGGTGCTTTCAAGTTGCAGGTGATGGAGCTTGCAGGCGGAAACGCGACTCAAATCACGGATACAACTGCAGATGAACGACCGAGTTTCGCACCCAACAGCCGTTTGATTGTTTATGCCACACAGCAGCAAGGTCGCGAAGCCCTGATGACCACTACCATCGATGGAAAGATCAGGGCCCGGCTTGCGGGCGCGAGCGGCGACATTCGCGAGCCTGACTGGGGTCCTTTCTCACGATAAATCGCCGCGTTTTCTCGCTGTGACGCTGGTTCCAAGCGCGCAACGCCATGCTCAGTGTCGGACTTTATATTTATTTTTAGCAGGGGTATTGTATGAAACGTAATCTTTTTTCAGTCTTGTCTACTATCGCGCTTTCGGCGGCACTTGTTGCCTGTGGTTCCAATGTCAAGCTCGACGATGTCCCTGTCGAAACCAGAACCGGTACGAGCGTTGCGCCATCTTCTGCTGATGCGTCCGGTGCGACGAGCAGGGCTGTTCAGCCGGTCCAAATTGGCGGAACAGATGCTGTTTCCGCAGGTCCTGTCGGTGTTGCCCGGGTAATTTATTTTGACTACGACAGCTACATCATCAAGCCGGAGTTTCAGGGTGCAATTGAAAGCCACGCCAAGTATCTGGCAGCGAATAAATCTCGCAAGCTGGCTGTTGAGGGCAACACTGACGAACGTGGTGGTCGGGAATACAACTTGGCACTTGGGCAAAAGCGTGCGGAAGCTGTTCGCCGGGGACTCGGTCTGCTTGGCGTGACAGACGCACAAGTGGAAGCGGTGAGTTTTGGTAAAGAAAAACCTGTTGCGACTGGTTCGGACGAAGCCTCTCTGGCTAAAAATCGCCGCGCCGAGCTCAATTACCGTTAAACCACTGTGCGTTAAACGGGTTTCACCACCATGATATTTTTTCGAATTTTTCGAGCCGCGTTGCTTGTGTCTGCATCCAGCCTTCTGGTGTTGACTACTCATGCAGGTATTCTTGAAGACGATGAAGCGCGTCGAGCCATCCTCGACCTGCGCCAGAAATCAGATGCTTCGCAGCAACGTTTTGCTGAAGACATCAGAAAAGCTAACGACGACAATGCACAGTTGCGGCGTAGTGTTCTGGATCTGGCCAACCAGATTGAAACATTGCGCGCAGACCTTGCAAAGCTGCGCGGACAGGATGAACAACTTGCGCGTGAGGTAGCAGACATGCAGCGTCGTCAAAAAGACATGACGCAAGGCGTAGACGAGAGGCTTAGAAAGTTTGAGCCCGCCAAAGTCGCGGTAGATGGCAAAGAATTTGTCGCATCTCCCGCAGAAGTACGCGATTTTGATGCCGCACTGGCAGTTTTACGCAAAGGCGACTTTGTAGCGGCTCAAACTGCCTTAGTTGATTTCGACAAACGTTATTCGAGCAGTGGCTACAGACCTTCTGCACTGTTCTGGCTGGGCAATGCGCAGTATGCGTTGCGCAGCTACAAGGAAGCGATCGTCAACTTCAAGACCTTGCTGACAATTGCGCCTGACCATATGCGCGCACCAGAAGCTGCGCTTTCAATCGCCAATTGCCAGGTGGAGTTAAAAGACATCAAATCAGCACGCAAAACGCTCGAAGATCTGGTCAAGGTTTACCCGGAGTCTGAAGCCGCCTCAGTTGCAAAAGACCGGTTGGGCAAGCTCAAGTAGCCATTTCGCAAAGCGTGCTCACTGTTCCCCCTAAAATTGGGGTATGGACATCTCTGCAATAAATGCCCTCACGACGCAAGTTCTGTGGGCAGCATTTCTTCTTTCCGTGCTGTTTGGCGCTATCGCACAGCGCACACACTTTTGTACCATGGGCGCTGTCAGTGACATTGTCACGATGGGCGACTGGACCCGAATGCGCATGTGGGGCATGGCTATCGGCGTGGCCATGATCGGGTTTTATACGCTGGCTGCGGCAGGCCAGATAGACCCCGCCAAAACACTTTACGCATCGGGCCGGTTCATCTGGTTATCTGCGCTGGTGGGCGGCTTGCTATTTGGTTTTGGTATGGTGTTGGCATCGGGCTGCGGCAGTAAAACGCTGGTACGTATTGGCGGGGGCAACCTTAAATCTGTGGTCGTTTTTTTGGTGATGGGCATCGCGGCCTTCGCTACGCTGAAAGGCATTACAGCTGTGGTGCGGGTCGCTACGGTGGACCGCGTCGCACTTGATTTTTCAGGTAACGCAGCCTTGTCGAACTGGCTGGGCAGCGCGGTTGGTCTTAGCCCTTCAGGAGCCGGACTGATTTTGGCGCTAGTGCTTGGTCTCGCGCTCATCATCTGGGCGCTTTTGGGGCGCGACTTCGTAAGCCTTGACAACCTGCTAGCGGGCTTGGGCATTGGTGCAGTAATTGTGGCCATGTGGTGGGTCAGTGGCCATCTGGGCTATGTGGCCGAACACCCTGAAACCTTGCAGGAGGCCTTTCTGGCCACCAACTCTGGCCGTGCAGAGGCGTTCAGTTTTGTGTCACCCGTTGCCTACACCCTTGACTGGTTGATGTTCTTCAGCGACAAAGCCAAACTGCTGACAATTGGCATTGTGTCTGTAGTTGGGGTTGTGGCTGGCTCAGCCCTGTATGCTTTTGCCACACGCAGTTTTCGCTGGGAAGGTTTTCGCGATGCCAAAGATACTGCTAACCATCTGGTTGGAGCCACGCTGATGGGCGTAGGTGGTGTTTGCGCCATGGGCTGCACTGTAGGGCAGGGTCTATCGGGAATATCTACCCTGAGTATGACTAGCATCGTCGCTTTGGCCGCCATTCTTGCGGGCTGCGTCGCTGCGTTGAAGTACCAAATGTGGCGACTGGAGCGCAGCATCTGATGGTCCCTGAAACCCTTTCTGCTGACCTCGATCGGCGCTTTGGCGGGCTGGCCCGCCTGTACGGTGTAGACGGCGCGAAAAAGATACGTGCAGCCCACGTGGTGGTGGTTGGCCTGGGCGGCGTGGGCTCTTGGGCGGCTGAGGCCCTGGCGCGCAGCGGCGTAGCCCGTTTGAGCCTGATTGATCTGGACCACATCGCCGAGTCCAATATCAACCGGCAAATCCATGCACTGGACAACACATTGGGACAGGCTAAGGTTCAGGCTATGCGTGAACGCATTGCCCGCATCAATCCCGCATGCGATGTGCGCTGCGTTGAAGCGTTTGTTGATGCGGACAACTGGCCAGATATCGCGGCGCTGGATATGGATGCTGATGCGTCTGTGTCAATCATCGACGCTTGCGATCAGGTCAAGGCCAAAACAGCCATGGCGGCGTGGGCGATTCAGTTCAACGTCGGGCGTAAAGCGCCTCAAAAAATTAATTTCATCAGCGTAGGCGCAGCCGGTGGCAAGCGCCATGCCCACAAGGTAGAGATTGATGATTTGTCCCACACCACGCATGACCCTTTGCTGGCCCAGCTGCGTTACAGACTGCGCAGGGAGCAGGGCGCAGCGCGCCAGGGCAAGATCGGTGTAACTTGTGTGTTCAGCCGTGAGTCCGTGATGCAGCCCGGTGTGACTTCCGCAGAAAACCACCCGGCTGCGGCTGATGGCATGACGCCAGATATTGTTGATGGCCAAAGCGACGGCAGCCTCAATTGTCACGGCTATGGGTCAGTTGTTAGCGTCACCTCTACATTCGGTATTTGCGCAGCCGGCTGGGTACTTTTTAAAATTGCTGAGTAGTTTCGCAAACAGCACAAAAACCACGCTATAATTTAAGGCTGGTCTGCACGCAATGCAGAACTTAAAAATTTCTCCAAGAAGCAACTTTCGGGACCTTAGCTCAGTTGGTAGAGCAGCGGACTTTTAATCCGTTTGTCGTGGGTTCGACCCCCGCAGGTCCCACCAGTATTTAATAAGGGCTTAGCCGAAAGGTTAAGCCCTTTTTTATTTCTCGCGTGGCTTGAGTCGATATGGTCTCAAGATAAGGCTACCCGCTCATGCGGGGGAATATGAGTCATCAGCTTCCCCACTTTTCCAGATAGATTTCGCTGCTTTTACGCCATGCCAGCGAATCAAAATTTCCCATGCTTTGATGCGAGACGCTGATTCGGCTTGTTCCAAGATGCAGATTTTTTTGTCTGGCAGTCCTGCAAAAATCCATGTCGTAAAAGTGAAAATCAAAGCGGGGATCAAAAAAAACAGCGTTGTCGCGCAACGTGCTCTTTTTTGCCGCTAAGAACGCACCATCCAAAATCTCGCATTGAACAGGTGTTGGACCATAACGGGTGGCGCCGCCAAACTGCTCTTTGCCATGACCCACGACGCCACTCAGATGTGTAGTGTCCCCTTTAAGGGTGTCATCACTCGAGTACCAGGCGATTTGTCGTGCCGCTCTGCGGCGGCTGCCTGCTACTCCAACCACATCGTAAATGGTGAGTGAGTCAATCAAACGATCGACCAGAAAATAGTCGTTCAGCCAGATGTCATCATGAACAAAAAGCAAAATGTCGTGGTCATGAGGTGCCCGAATACTCTCGTTGTAAACCTCTGACAGCCCTCTGGTATTTTCAAAACTGATTCGCGTTACAAAGCATGGATCGTGTTCAAAACAAGACAAGGATCGTCCAAGTGCAGACTTCTCCCAGAAATCGTCTTCCGAAAGCCGCGTCGCACTGACGACTTCCACTTTGATGTCCCGTTTGCGGTGCGTATTGATCATAGGTACATGTGGCGACTTTTCGATGAATGGCTGGTACGAGCAATTTTTTAAATTGCATGACCAAACTATATCTGACGGTTTCAGGTGAAACCCGACAGTCTGGGCAAACAAAAGCTCCAAAGCTGTCTGATGATTCTGTGGATTCTGAAAATTGAGCGCGTTGCGACGCTGTTTAGTTCAGCCGCCGTAGGACAGCCGCGGCACTTCAAGCTCTGCCTGTCGCGCCACCCGTATGCAGTCTTTCATGTGCTCTTCGCCAAAGTAGCGAATCGCGGCATAGCCTACAGCTGCTGAAACGATTTGCCCCGCAAAGGGGACGTATTTTGCAAGTTGCTTGGTGGTTAGGCGCACGCCGATTTTGGTGGCGGCCTTGATGACCAGATCACGGCTGATGAACTTTCCTATCAGTACCGAGCCGACCATGGCCACTGCTTTTTGTACCTGGTCACGTTTTTTGGGGTCCAGCTTGTCGAGCTGCGCCGGGCCCAGGCCGAACTCTCTATTGATCTCTGGGATCAGCTTTGAAAGCATGGCGGCGTCTACTGCCCAGTCGAGTCCGGGCACCGGCACTGAGCTTGCTGCTGCCGCTACCAGAGCGCGCTTGTTGAGGAGTTTTCGGCTGCGTTTGACCGCAGCTTCCAGTGCTGCATCATCAGCTGCCATCTGCAATGCGGTGGGCATGAGGCTTACTTTACACCGCGACGGTTTCAATCTGCTCTGTCAGCTCAAGCCAGCGCTCTTCCATTGTGCCCAAGTCGTTTTCTATCGCCTTAAGACGTTTGCCGGTCTGGGCGATTTCTGCGGGCGCTGTCGTGGTGGTCAGCAGGGCTTGCAGGTTGTTTTTCTCATTGTTCAATGCCTGCATTTTGCCGTCGATTTTTTCCAGCTCTTTGCGCAAGGGTTTGGTCGTCTCCGATTGTTGCTGGCGCGCCCGGGCATCCAGCTTTCGTTGCTCCGAGGAGTCTTTGCCGCTTGTTTTGTCTGCGGTAGCCGCTACGCTTTTGGTAGCAACCTGAATGGGTGGCGTAGCCGGTGATGCGACCGGCGATGTAACCACACCACCTGATTTTTTGGCCTCTTCACGCTGGCGCTTGGCGTAATCGAGCAAATACTTCTGGTAGTCGTCGAGGTCACCGTCAAATGGTGCCACGCCGCCCTGCGAGACCATCCAGAACTCGTCGCAGACGGCGCGCAGCAGGGCGCGGTCGTGGCTGACGAGCATCACGGTGCCTTCAAACTCGTTGAGCGCCATGCTCAAAGCTTCACGCGTGGCCAGGTCCAGGTGGTTGGTCGGCTCATCAAGCAGCAGCAGGTTGGGGCGCTGCCAGACGATCATGCACAGCACCAGGCGTGCTTTTTCGCCACCACTCATGCTGCCGACGGCCTGCTTGACCATGTCGCCGCCAAAATTAAAGTTGCCCAGAAAGCTGCGCAGGTCCTGCTCGCGAGTGGGCTGGTTGCCCATCTTGCCGGCTGCCGTGACTTCCTTGACCAGTCGAATCATGTGCTCCAGCGGGTTGTCCGCCGGGCGCAACACGTCCAGCTCTTGTTGGGCGAAGTAGCCGATGTTCAGGCCCTTGCCCTCGGTCATGTCGCCACTGATGGGTGCGAGAGCGCGGGCAACCGTCTTGACCAGTGTTGATTTGCCCTGGCCGTTGGCGCCCAAAATACCGATGCGCTGCCCGGCCAACACCGACTTGCTGACGTTTTGCACGATGACGGTGGGTGGCGTGCCTTCGGGCGCGTCTTCTGGCGCGGGATAGCCAAAATACGCGTTCTGCATCGACAGCATGGGGTTGGGCAGGTTGGCGGGTTCCTTGAATTCAAACGTAAAGTCGGCTTCGGCCAGCAGGGGCGCGATTTTCTCCATGCGGTCGAGTGCCTTGACACGGCTTTGCGCCTGTTTGGCTTTGCTGGCCTTGGCTTTGAAGCGGGCGATAAACTTTTGCAGGTGGGCAATCTTGTCTTGCTGCTTGGAATAAGCGCCTTGCTGCAGCGCCATCTGCTCGGAGCGCAGGTCTTCAAACTTGCTGTAGTTGCCGCCATAACGCGTCAGCTTGGCGCTTTCAATGTGCACTGTCACGTCAGTGACGGCATCCAGAAACTCCCGGTCGTGGCTGATCACCAGCATAGTGCCTGCATAGCGCTTGAGCCAGGCTTCGAGCCAGACCAGTGCGTCCAGGTCCAGGTGGTTGGTCGGTTCGTCAAGCAGCAGCAAATCTGACGGGCACATCAACGCGCGGGCCAATTGCAGGCGCATGCGCCAGCCGCCGGAAAAGCTATTGACGGGGTTATCGAGCTCCGCGACCTTAAAGCCCAAGCCCAAAATTAGGGCTTGCGCGCGAGCCTGTGCATCGTGTGCGCCCGAGTCATAAAGGTCCATGTACGCATGCGCCATGCGGTCGCCGTCGCCGCTCAATTCGGCGGCATCGACTTCAACTTGTGCGGCCTGCAGCACGATGTCGCCTTCAATCACGTAACTGGTGGCGCTTTGTTCGGTCTCGGGCATGTCCTGCGCAACCTGCGCCATGCGCCACTGGGCAGGAATGTAAAACTCCCCGCCATCTTCGTGCAATGTGCCATTGAGCATCGCAAACAGCGATGACTTGCCCGCGCCATTACGGCCCACCAGACCGACGTTTTCACCGGGGTTGAGCGCGATGGATGCGCTGTCGAGAATTACTTTGGAGCCGCGTCGCAGCACCACATTTTTTAGGGTAATCATTGTTCAAAAAGCTCGGAAAAATTCGGGTTACCGGACGAAAGGGCGCCACGTCTTTGCGAGGAACGCAGTGCTCTGGCGTTCTTCGCATCCAGGAAATCTGTGTTGGACTAAAGCAATTGCTGCCGGCTCAGCAGCAAAACCTGGTCAGGGCCGGCGCTGGTTTCAAACCACAGGGGTTCTAGACTAGGGAAAGCCTGCTTGAAATTTGCGCTTTCATTGCCTATTTCCAGCACCAGTACCGCATTTTCGCTCATATGCGCTGCTGCAGTTAGAAAAAGGCTTCGAATAAAGTCCATGCCGTCGGTGCCGCCATGCATATTGCCGGCCAGTGCAAGGGCTGGCTCAGCTCGAAATTCAGCGGGCAGGGCGGCCATGGTGGTGGCGTTGACATAGGGCGGATTGCATAAAATCAGGTCATAACCGCCATGGGTTTGACCGTTGCAGGCGGCTAGGCCGTCAGACTCAATCAGAGTGATGCGGCTGTCCAGCGCGTGTTTGTCCACGTTGATGCGGGCCACAGCCAGCGCGTCCAGACTGATGTCGGCGGCGTCCACCACGACATCGGGGTAGGCCATGGCGGCCAAAATAGCCAAGCTGCCGTTGCCGGTGCACAAATCCAGTACCCGGTGAGTGGCTTCGCCCAGCCAGGGGTCAATGCTTTCGTCCACCAGCAGTTCGGCAATAAAAGAACGCGGGATGATGACGCGCTCGTCGACATAAAAAGGCACGCCCTGCAGCCAAGCCTCGTTGGTGAGGTAAGCAGTGGGTTTTCGGCTGGTGATGCGTGCTTCCAAAAGTATAGTTGTCTGCGCCCGTTCTTCCTGACCTACAGGCCTGTTGGACACTGCATCCAAGTCATCGAGTGGCAGGCCGAGGCGCCACATCACCAGCCAGGCGGCTTCGTCAAAAGCGTTCAGGGTGCCCTGACCAAAACCGTCAGATAAAGTTAAACCGGCGGCCTCCAGCAGGTCAGCGGCTTCTTCTATTAGCGCCAGAACAGTCAGGCCTTTCATACAGCGGGAACTTCGGCGACTCCAGCCAGCCGTTCCAGCACGCCTTTGTAAATATTTTTAAGTGGGTCTATGTCGCTGACCAGCACATGCTCGTCAATTTTGTGAATCGACGCGTTGAGAGGCCCAAACTCAACCACCTGACGGCATATTTTGGCGATAAATCGGCCATCGCTGGTGCCGCCTGTCGTCGAAAGCGCGGTGTCGATGCCGGTTTCGGCCTTGATCGCACCGCGAATTGCAGCTACCAGTTCGCCGGGCGTGGTTAAAAAAGGCAGCCCGCCCGTCACCCATTTCAGGTCGTAGTCGATTTGGTGCTTATCTAGAATGTTGTGCAGACGCTGCTGCAGGCTTTCCGGCGTGGATTCAGTGCAAAAACGGAAGTTGAAGTCCACCACCAGCGCGCCAGGGATGATGTTCCCGGCACCAGTGCCGCCATGCATATTGGACACCTGCCAGCTGGTGGCCGGGAAAAATTCATTGCCGGTGTCCCATTGCACGGCCACCAGTTCCGCCAGGGCTGGCGCAAACAGATGCACCGGGTTTTTGGCCAGGTGTGGGTAGGCAATGTGACCTTGCACGCCTTTGACGGTGAGTTTGCCGCTCATGGTGCCGCGGCGGCCATTTTTAATCATGTCGCCAAGCTGGTTGACAGAGGTGGGCTCACCCACGATGCAGTAATCCAGCACTTCGCCGCGTGCCAGCAGGCGCTTGCAAACGGCCACTGTGCCGTCGTTGGCTGGGCCTTCTTCGTCGCTGGTGATCAAAAACGCAATCGACAAGGCCGGCTTGGGATGTGCCGCTAGAAACTCTTCAACGGCCACAACCATGGCGGCAATCGATGTTTTCATGTCAGCAGCGCCCCGGCCGTATAAAACCCCGTCGCGGTGGCTTGGCGTGAAAGGGTGGCTGTGCCACTGCTCAAGGGGGCCGGTGGGCACTACGTCGGTGTGACCAGCAAATACTAGGGTTTTGACGTCAGCTATTAAAGTGATAGCATCTCGCCCCCGTATTTCCTGCCCAAGAGGGCTAAATCCTTTAAATTTTGCCCACAGGTTGGTAACCTTGAAGTGCTCTGGTCCCTCGACCGTGGTTTCGCATTCGAAGCCAAGCGCCTGCAGGCGGTCGGCAAGGATGCGCTGGCAATCGGCGTCGTCGGGCGTGACGGAGCTGCGGGAGATCAGTTGTTCGGTGAGTCTTAGGGTGCTGGACATGCTTGATTTGCGTTGATGGCGCGATTCAGTGTTTAACGTCTAAAGTGATTTCGGTAAACGATGGTTCGTCATCCGGGTCTTCGGAGGGGGGCGGGACGGTCTTGGTGGCTACCGCAAAGTCATTTTCGAGCCGCCACATCAAGTTGGTTGGCGAGTCGGCGTAGAGCAGGCCTTCCTTGCGGGTGACCGTTCCGTCGCCTATGAGTTTTGCGATGTCTTGTTCAAAGGTCTGTGAGCCTTCGGCCATGGATTTTTCCATGGCCTCCTTGACGCTTGAAAAGTCGCCTTTTTCAATGAATTCAGAAATCAGCTTGGTGTTCAGCATCACTTCTACCGCAGGAATACGGGTGCCTGCCTGGGTGCGCAGCAAGCGCTGCGACACGACAGCTTTCGTGGCGGCTGCCAGGTCGCCCAGCATGGTGCTTCGAACTTCGACCGGGTAAAAGCCCAAAATGCGATTGAGCGCCTGGTAGCTGTTATTGGCGTGCAGGGTGGCCAGGCACAAGTGGCCCGACTGCGCATAGGCAATGGCGGCCGACATGGTCTCACGGTCACGGATTTCCCCGATCATGATCACGTCAGGCGCCTGGCGCAGCGCGTTTTTCAGGCCAACTTGCAGTGACTGGGTGTCCGTGCCCACCTCGCGCTGGTTAACAACTGATTTTTTATTAGTAAACAAAAACTCGATCGGGTCTTCAATGGTCAGGATGTGGCCCAGCGTCCTGGCGTTACGATGGTCAATCATGGATGCCAGCGTGGTGCTTTTACCGGCGCCTGTAGCTCCGACCATCAGCAGCAAACCGCGTTTTTCCATGACCAGTTCGGCCAAAATGGCTGGTAATTTCAGGCTTTCAAGGAGCGGGATTTCGGTGGGGATATAGCGTATGACTGCGGCGTAGGTGCCGCGCTGTCGAAAGCCGCTGATACGAAAATTACCAACGCCAGCCATAGGCTGGGCCACATTCAGTTCGCCGATTTCCCGCAGCTCTTCAATTTTTTCGGGCGTAAGAATTTCCGACAATAAACTGAGCGGTGCGTCGGGTGGCAACACCTGGCTGTTAATCGGCAGTGCCTGCCCGTTGATTTTGATGAGAGCCGGAGAATACGCCGACAGGTAGACGTCAGAGGCTTTTTTATCTGCCATCAAACGCAAAATTCTCTCCATCGTACTCATAGGCTACCTGCAGGTCGTACAAAAATATAAAAATTAGTCGCGCAGCAGGTCATTCAAGCTGGTCGTTGCACGTGTTTTGGCGTCGACTTTCTTGACGATTACAGCGCAGTACAAAGAGTACTTGCCGCCCGCTTTGGGCAAGTTGCCTGACACCACCACCGAACCTGCCGGAATGCGGCCGTAGCTCACGGTATCAAGCTCGCGGTCATAAATAGGGGTGCTCTGGCCGATGTACACGCCCATGGAAATCACCGAGTTTTCTTCGACGATCACGCCTTCAACGATTTCCGAACGTGCGCCGATAAAGCAGTTGTCTTCAATGATGGTCGGGTTGGCCTGCAGTGGCTCCAGCACGCCGCCCAGGCCAACGCCGCCCGACAGGTGCACGTTGTTGCCGACTTGGGCGCAGCTGCCGACGCAAGCCCAGGTGTCGACCATGGTGCCTTCACCCACCCAGGCACCAATGTTGACGTAGCTGGGCATCAAAATCGCACCTTTGGCGATAAAGCTGCCGCGGCGCGCCACGGCTGGCGGCACCACACGCACGCCAGTTTCACGCATTTCGGCTTCGCTCAGGTGGGAAAATTTCGTCTTGACCTTGTCAAAAAAGCCCAGGTCGCCGGCGCGCATGAGTTCGTTGTCTTTCAGGCGAAAGCTCAGCAACACGGCTTTTTTGATCCACTGGTGGGTGGTCCACTGGCCAACGGCTTGGCGCGTGGCCACGCGAATCTTGCCGCTGTTGAGTTGCGAGATGGTGTTTTCGACGGCATCGAGCACTTCTTTGGATGCAGCCTTGGGCGACAGGTTGGCCCGGTCTTCCCAAGCAGCATTTATGGTGGCTTCTAGCGCGGTGGCAGCGGTATCTTGAGTCATTTGGATGTTCTTCAGTTTTTGGATTGAATAAATTGGACGATGCGTTGGGCGGCTTCCACGCACTCGGCGGTTTGCGCCACCAGCGCCATGCGGATACGGCCTCTTCCGGGGTTGGTTTCAGGGTTGTGACCCTGCGCATCGCGGGCCAGGTAGCTACCCGGCAACACAACCACATTGTAGGCAGCGAGCAGCTCTCGTGAAAACGCCGTGTCTGAGCCCTCGAAGGTGTCCGGAATACCTGCCCACAAGTAAAAACCGGCATCGGGCAGCGCCACGTCCATCACGGCGGAAAGCATGGGCGTGACAGCTGCAAACTTTTCACGGTACAGCGCGCGGTTGTCCACCACGTGCTGCTCATCGGCCCACGCTGCCACGCTGGCCGCCTGCACAATGGGGCTCATGGCGCTGCCGTGGTAAGTGCGGTAGAGCAAAAATGATTTGATGATGGCCGCATCACCGGCCACAAAACCGCTGCGCAGGCCAGGCACATTGCTGCGTTTGGACAGGCTGGTGAGCGAAATCAGGTTTTTAAAGTCATGCCGGCCCAGCAGTGCGGCCGCCTGCAGGCCACCTAAAGGGGGTTGCTCCCGAAAGTAAATCTCGCTGTAGCACTCGTCGGAGGCAATCACAAAGCCGTAGCGGTCGCTCAGGTCAAACAGCAGCTTCCATTCGGCTAGACCCATCACTGCGCCTGCCGGGTTGCCTGGAGAGCAGACAAATATCAGCTGCGTTTTGGCCCACACGGCCTCTGGCACGCCTGCCCAGTCCACCGCAAAATTGCGCGCGACATCGCTAGGCGCAAACCAGATGTCGGCGCCTGCCAGCAACGCGGCACCTTCGTAGATTTGATAAAACGGATTTGGGCAGATCACTGTTGCTCCTGCCTTGCTCGGATCAATCACAGTTTGGGCGAGCGAAAAAAGGGCTTCGCGCGAGCCATTGACCGGCAGTATTTGGGTGGCCGCGTCCACCTTCAGGTCATAACGGCGGGCCAGCCATGCCTGAATGGTCTGGCGTAGTTTGGGTTCGCCGAGCGTGCCGGGGTAGCTGGCCAGGCCGTCAAAGCTGGCGCTGATGGCGTCTTTGATCAACTGCGGCGTGGCGTGGCGCGGCTCGCCAATGCCCAGACTGATGGGTGTGTAGGCTGGGTTGGGCGTGACGCTGGAGTGCAACTGGCGCAGCCGCTCAAACGGGTAGGGTTGAAGGCGTGAAAGCAGGGGATTCATGGGCTGGATTATCCCGCGTGAACGCTATTGCGCACGGCTGCATACGCGCCACTACAGCAATCGTGTCCACGGGTTCGTTGATTGCTATAAAAAATATAGCTCAAAGCGCCCGTAGTTGCTGTCGTAGAGGCATTTACTATGCTTGAAAATGACTAAACCCCGCTCTTGTTGACCCTGAAAATTCCTGGACGCACGGGGCGCCTGCCGGCCCAGTCTGTGCGCGGCACATTTCATGGCGACTGTTACGGCTGCAGGTCGTGCGTCGTCGGGTAACATCCTTAGGTTAAGCAGAACACAGGGTACGCCGTGCGTCTCAATTCAATCAAGTTATCAGGCTTCAAGTCATTCGCCGAGCCGACCAATTTTGTGCTGCCCGGCCAACTGGTGGGCGTGGTCGGGCCTAATGGCTGTGGCAAATCCAACATCATGGATGCGGTGCGCTGGGTGCTGGGCGAGTCCAAGGCCTCTGAACTGCGCGGCGAGTCGATGCAGGACGTGATTTTTAATGGCACCACCACCCGCAAGCCTGCCAGCCGATCAAGCGTCGAGCTGGTGTTTGACAACGCCGACCACCGCGCCGGGGGCCAATGGGGCCAGTTTGTTGAAATCGCCGTCAAGCGCGTGCTGACGCGTGACGGTAACTCAAGTTACTACATCAACAACCAGCCGGTGCGCCGCCGTGACGTACAGGACGTGTTTCTGGGTACCGGGCTGGGCCCGCGCGCCTACGCCATCATTGGTCAGGGCACTATCAGCCGCATCATTGAGTCCAAGCCCGAAGAGCTGCGTCTGTTCCTTGAAGAGGCCGCAGGCGTTTCCAAATACAAGGAGCGTCGCCGCGAGACTGCCAATCGGCTGCACGACACGCGTGAAAATCTGACCCGCGTTGAAGACATCCTGCGTGAGCTCAATGCCAACCTGGACCGCCTTGAAAAGCAGGCGGCGGTGGCCACACGGTACAACACGCTGCAGGCCGATGGCACCCTCAAGCAGCACCAGCTGTGGTTTTTGAAGCGTGCCGACAGCGAGGCCGACCAGAACAAGATCAAACAGGACGCCGAAAAAGCCGTGAACGATCTGGAAAGCCGTGTGGCTGACCTGCGCCACATTGAGGCTGATCTGGAGACCATTCGCCAGGCGCACTACGCTGCGGGTGACCACGTTAACCAGGCTCAGGGCAAGCTGTACGAGGCCAGCACCGAGGTCGGCCGCCTTGAGGCTGAAATCCGCTTTGTGGTCGATGGCCGGGTACGTGTAGAGCAGCGGCTCGAGCAGCTCAAGGAGCAAACCGCCCAATGGGCAACGCGTAAGGACGACGCGGCAGGCGAGCTGGACAACCTGCAGGCCCAGGTCGAACACGGCGAAGAGCGTGCCGAATTGCTGGAGGCACAAAGCGAAGAGCAGCAAAGCCAACTGCCCGCCCTAGACGAGGCCTTGCGCAGCGCGCAAGCCAAGGCCAACGAGCAACGCAGTGCCGTGGCCCAGGTGCAGCAGCAAATACAGGTGTTGGCCGCAGACCAGCGCAATATCGAAGAGCAGTCGCGCAGCCTTGGCTTGCGCCGTGACAAGCTGGCAGCCGACCGCAACGCTCTGAATGCGCCCGATGAAGCGCGGCTAAGCAACCTGGCGACCCAGTTCAGCGCCGCGCAGGAGGCGCAGCTTGAGGCCGAAGCACGTCTGGAAGAACTGTCGCTTAGCGTACCGCTGCTGGACGAAGAGCGCCGCACCAGGCAGCAGGCTGTCAACACCGAGTCGGCCAAACGCGCTGACCTGTCGGCCCGGCTGGAGGCGCTCAAGGCGCTGCAGGAAAAAGTCAAAACTGACGGCAAACTCAAGCCTTGGTTGGCCAAACACGGGCTCGATGGGTTGCAGGGCCTGTGGAGCCGGCTTCACATCGAGCAGGGTTGGGAGAACGGTCTGGAAGCGGCCCTGCGCGAGCGCCTGGGCGCGCTGGAAGTAAGCCGTCTCGACATGGTGCGGGGTTTTGCGGGCATGGATTCAAATGCAGCCATCGCTGCAAGCCACACTGCACCCCCCGCCAAGCTGTCGTTTTACGCGCTGCCTACTGCCGCCGCGCCCGGCAAGTCCAATTCGGCCATCCAGCTCAAGCCGCTGGCTGATTTGCTGCGCCTGAACGACGCGGGTTTGTCGGCCCTTATGGCGGACTGGCTGCAAGGTTGCTACACCACACACAGCCTGGACGACGCTTTGGCTGCGCGCGGCATGTTGCAGCCGGGCGAGGTGATTTACGTTAAAAGCGGCCACGCCGTGATGCAACACAGCGTGAGTTTTTACGCGCCTGACTCTGAGCAGGCTGGTCTGTTGGCGCGTGCACAGGAAATTGAAAACCTGGGAATGGAACTCAAGGCGCAGGTGCTGATCAGTGATGAGGCCCGGAGTGCATTGGCCCGCGCTGAAGCAGCTTATGCTGATGCAGCGCAGCGTCTGGCCACAGCCAGGCGTTTGGCCGCTGAGGGCCAGAGCCGAACGCATGGGTTGCAGGTTGAAGTGTTGCGTCTGAGCCAGCTGGCCGAGCAAGCCCGTGCGCGCAGCGAGCAGATTCAGGCCGACATGGCTGAGGTGGATCAGCAAATCGAGGACTTGCAAGAGCGCAAAATCACCGCAGAAGCGCGTTTTGAAGAGCTCGACATGCGGCTCGCCGACAGCCAGGAACGGCATGCCCAGCTGGACGACCGGGTGATTGAAAGCGAGCGCAAATTGAGTGAATCACGCGAGCAGCAGCGCGCGCTGGAGCGCCAGTTGCAGGAAGCGCAGTTTTCCCTGCGCGCCTTGAGCGCCAGGCGCGAGGAGCTGGCGCGGTCCATCAAGATTGCCGCGCAGCAGGCCGAGACCATTGCGATTGACGAAGACCGTGCCAGGCAAGAGTTGTCGCGCCTGACCGATGCAGCAGCCCAGGCTGGGCTGCAATCCGCCTTGAGCGTTAAGCTCGAGCGTGAGGCCGACCTGAGCGCCAGGCGCAGCCAGTACGACGACCTGACCACCAAGCTGCGTGCCAGCGATGAAAGACGACTCGCGCTTGAGCGTGAACTCGAACCGCTGCGCCAGCGTATCACCGAGTTCCAGCTCAAGGAGCAGGCCGCGCGGCTGGGTTTTGAGCAGTACGCCCAGCTGCTCACCGACGCGCAGGCGGATCTGGCAGCAGTAGCGCTGTCAATTCAAACTGGTCACCAGGGCGCCGGGGTGCGCCTAGCGGGTCTGCAGGGCGAGATTGACCGCATCAACCGCGAGATCACGTCACTGGGCGCGGTGAATCTTGCGGCACTCGAGGAGCTGAGCACGGCGCGAGAACGCAAGCAGTTTCTGGATGTGCAATCGGCTGATTTGAACGAAGCCATGGCAACGCTCGAAGACGCCATTAAAAAAATCGACATGGAAACCCGCGACTTGCTGGCCAGTACCTTCGCAACCGTTAACGAACATTTTGGCAAGATGTTCCCCGAGCTGTTCGGCGGCGGAAATGCGCAGCTAAAAATGACCGGTGAAGAAATTCTCGATGCCGGTGTGCAGGTGATTGCCCAGCCCCCCGGCAAGAAAAACCAGACCATTCATTTGCTGTCGGGTGGTGAAAAAGCCCTGACGGCGATTGCGCTGGTGTTTGCAATTTTCCAGCTTAACCCGGCCCCGTTTTGTTTGCTCGACGAGGTGGATGCACCGCTGGACGACGCAAACACTGAACGCTACGCCAAACTCGTTAAAAGCATGAGCAAAGAAACCCAGTTTTTATTCATCAGCCACAACAAGATCGCCATGGAAATGGCCGAGCAGCTGATTGGTGTGACCATGCAGGAGCAGGGTGTGTCGCGCATCGTGGCCGTTGACATGGAGTCTGCGCTTGGTTTTGCGGAGCTCGCAGCATGATGTCGCTTCAAATCGGATTGGCAGTCGCCGGTGGCCTGGTTTTGGCGGGTGTGGTGGCGCACACTGCCTGGTCAGCCCGAAAAAACAAGCCAAAGCAGCCGACGCCAGAGCTCACGTCCGACCAGGCGCCCGAGCCTGAACACCAGCCTGCCGCCGGATCAGCCGCACCAGGTGATGTGATGCATGAAAGGCATGAGCCCCGTTTTGATGGCGCAGTCGACCAGGACTCTGGCCTGGCCGCACTCAGTGCATTGGCCGCGATGATGGTGATCGAGAAAAAGCCTGGACTGGACGCACTGATTGATGTGATTGCACCGGTGCTGCTGGAGTCTCATGTATCGGGCGAAGCGGCGCTGGTGGCGATACCCGCCACGCGCCGCGTTGGCAGCAAGCCGTTTGCTGTGGAGGGTTGCAATGCAGGCACTGGCGAATGGGAGTTTCCGGCGGTTGGCCAGCGCTACAGTGCGTTTCAGTGTGGTGTTCAATTGGCTAACCGCATGGGTGCGCTCAACCAGATTGAATACTCTGAATTTGTCATGAAAACCCAGGCTTTTGCCGATGCGATTGGCGGCGAGCCAGAGTTTCCGGAAATGCTCGACGAAGTGGCGCGTGCCCGGGAGCTTGACCAGTTTGCCAGCGCACATGATGCCCAACTCAGCTTCACGGTACGAGCCTTGCAAACAGCCTGGAGCCCGGGCTATGTGCAACAAAGCGCCGCCAGATGCGGCTTTGTAGCGGGCTCGATTCCTGGCCGCATGGCGCTGCCCGCAATGCACGGGGGTGCGCCTATTTTGGGGCTGGTGTTTGATACCCAGGCCGCTATAGCTGAAGACCCGGAGCAAACCGCACTGCGCGAAATCACACTGGTGCTGGACGTGCCGCAGGTGCTGCGCGCTGCGCAACCGTTTGTGCGTCTGCGCGAGTCGGCGATCGCGCTGGCCGCCAGCATGGACGGCGCCATCATTGATGACAACGGCAACGTGATTCACGGCGATGCCATGGACGTGATTGGCTCTGAGCTGGAGAAACTCTACGATACGCTCGACGGGCGCGAGTTATCGGCCGGCTCGGTGTTGGCCCGGCGCTTGTTTTCCTGATTCTGGCTTGCGGCAATGCACACCGACCTTTTTGACGATAACCCGGCAGATGCGCTTGAGCATGTCGCAAGACGTGCCCTCGACCTGCGCACCCGGTTGCACGCCCATGCACACCGCTATTACGTGCTGGACGATCCGCAAATTCCTGACGCTGAATACGATCGGCTTTTTAATGAACTGCAGGCGCTGGAGCTGGCCCACCCTGTATTGCAAAGTCCTGATTCACCCACGCAAAGGGTGGGTGGCAAGCCGCTGGCGCAGTTCGCCAGCGTGCACCATACGGTGCCCATGCTGAGCATTCGCACCGAAACTGATACGGAGGCCACAGGTGCCCAGAATTTCGACACCCGTGTGCGCAAAGAACTGGGCCTGACCGAATCCGACCCCGCGGTTGAATATGTGGCCGAGCTGAAGTTCGACGGCCTGGCAATGAGCCTGCGTTATGAAGCGGGGGTGCTGGTGCAGGCGGGCACGCGCGGTGACGGTCAAACCGGTGAAGATGTGACGCAAAACATCCGCACCATTCACCAGATCCCGCTCAGGTTGCCAGTGGCTGCACCGGCAGTTCTGGAAGTACGCGGCGAGGTCTATATGCGTCGCGCTGATTTTGAAGCTTTGAATGCGCGCCAACGGGCCAAAATTGCCCAGGGCATCAAAGGCGAAAAAACCTTCGTCAACCCGCGCAATGCAGCCGCCGGTGCTGTGCGCCAGCTCGACCCGTCGATTGCAGCGCAGCGGCCGCTCAGCTTTTTTGCCTATGGCCTGGGCGAGGTCACAGCGCAAGAAAACGGCGGGCCGGAGTTCACCACCCATTTCGCCATGCTGCAGACCCTCGCATTATGGGGTTTCCCGGTTGCCGGGCAGGTAGAACGGGCGCATGGTGCTATTGAACTAATAGCGTACCACCGCCGCATGGGTGCCAGCCGTGACCGGCTGCCATTTGACATTGACGGCGTGGTCTATAAGGTCAACGCTTTGAGCCTGCAGCGGCAGCTTGGCTTTGTGACCCGGGAACCGCGCTGGGCGGTGGCGCACAAATATCCAGCGCAAGAGCAGCTCACCACGGTGTTAAGCATTGACGTTCAGGTTGGACGCACCGGCAAACTGACCCCGGTGGCAAAACTGGCGCCGGTGTTTGTGGGCGGCGTGACAGTGACCAATGCGACCTTGCACAATGAAGACGAGGCGCGTCGAAAAGACGTGCGTGTGGGCGATACGGTGGTGGTTCGCCGTGCCGGGGATGTGATTCCCGAAGTGGTCAGTGTGCTGCTTGAAAAGAGGATTGAAGATGCGCGACAGTTCACCATGCCGCATCAATGCCCGGTGTGTGGCTCCCTGGCTGTCAGGGAGGAAGGCGAGGCCGACTACCGATGCACTGGCGGGCTGTTCTGTGGTGCGCAGCGCAGGGAGGCCATCCTGCATTTTGCCCATCGGCGAGCCGTGGAAGTCGATGGTCTGGGCGACAAACTGGTCGAGCAACTGGTCGACAGCAACATCATTCGCACCTTGCCCGATTTATACAAGCTCGGGCTGGTGGCCCTGAGCAGCCTTGACCGCATGGCTGACAAGTCAGCGGCCAATCTGCTTGAAGCGCTGGAGAAATCCAAGCAGACGACGTTGGCGCGTTTCGTGTTTGGGTTGGGTATTCGCCATGTGGGTGAGGCCACCGCCAAAGAGTTGGCGCGCCACTTCGGCAAGCTTGATGCGATCATGGACGCGACGGAAGACGCGCTGCTTCAGGTCAACGATGTCGGTCCGATTGTTGCCAGCAGTTTGCGGACCTTTTTTGACCAGCCCCACAACCGTGAGGTGGTTGAACAACTGCGCGCGTGCGGCGTGACATGGCAAGAGGGTGAGCCCGCACCAAGAGCGTTCATGCCGCTTGCAGGCAAGACTTTTGTGATTACCGGTATTCTGCCCAATCTGAGTCGGGACAGCGCGAAAGACCAGGTGGAGGCAGCCGGGGGCAAGGTCGCTGGTTCCGTCAGCAAAAAAACCGACTATGTCGTGGCTGGGGCAGATGCCGGCAGCAAGCTGCTCAAGGCGCAGGCGCTTGGCATTACTGTCATTGACGAGTCAGCCCTGCTGGTGCTGCTCACCGCAAGTATGGACTAGATATAACTCAGGCTGCACCCAGTGTGCCGCCAAGGGACAGCACCCTGCAGGCATTTCAAACCGTCAATTTCCCAGCGCTCTTGGACACCCTCGTCAGCCTGACCGCCGCATTCGTGCTGGGTGGCCGGATCGGTTTTGAGCGACAGTAACGGAAGCGCGCGGCAGGTTTGCGGACGAATGTACCGGTCGCACTAGGGCTGCAATTCTCGTGGATATGGCCAGCCGCCTGATGGGACCGGAGGGCGCGGCAAGGGTGATTGCCTATGTCGTGTCAGGCATCGGCTTTCTGGGTGCGGGTGTGATCATGCAGGAGGACGGTAACGTGCTTGACCTCAACCGCTGCGACCCTGTGGTGCTCTGGTGCGGTTGGTGCGTGTGCCGGAGCGGACCTTGTGCTTGAGGCCGCACTCGCGACCTTGTTAGTGTCGTTGATGGCGTAGTGATAGAACAAATGGTCAAGCTACTGACTGATCTGCCAATGGTGAGCCAGGCCTACTGGAGTGCCAGCACAACACAATAAGACTTTCCAGCGCGGGATATCAGGCTGATTTTTCTGCTGTCACGTCACTTGGCAAAAGTCATCTGATAAGCGTAATTCCCGGGAGGCAATAATCCGAAAACGACGGACGCACGGAAGTCGTCAATTCTGGTCACCACAGGTTTAGGCATCCCGATTTTTAGTGACTCGACTTCTGGCAGAAAACCTTTTTGCGGCAGCATTGCAATCACGGTGGCGCCAGTCAAGGGCGTCTTCCCGGTGATCGTCACGTTGAATTCAAGGCGTCTGCCAGAGTTTCCATAAGACAGCTTGAAGCGCTCCCGGTTTCGCCACCAATCTGCCACTTGACCTGCTGATGCAAGCCATATTTGTGCACGCCGCGTTTTCACATGCTCAAGAAAACCAGGCATGGCTTTACTCAAGGTGCTGTCTGGTGCGAAATTTTGACTATGCACACTCAACAAACCCAGTGCACCAGTATCGACCGCGAGATCGAAATCTTCAGTCAACTCTGCCTGAAGCTGTTCCACCGACAGGTTTTGTTTTGTGAGATTGATGTCGTCACGTTGCGTCCGGGGAAGAACGACCAGCGCATCTTCTATGGCCACTCCGTCTTGCTTTACAAATATAGGGAGTCGCCCCTCGGTTCGGGCTGGGTCAGCGGTGTGGTGGCGAATGCCGGCTTTTTGAAGTAACAGCTCGGTAGTGGCGTCATAGCCTTCAGTCGGTGCCCGAAACCCGGTTATACGGCTGATGTCCGGTACAACCGACGCCATCTCTGTTTTCATATTTTGTATCCGTTGTTCCTGGATATTGGCTGGCTGCCCTTTGAAGCTGTCATGAACGTCGGCATGGTAGCCGACCTCGAATTCACGTGCCAGCTTGGTCAGAACGTCCGGAAAAAGCTTACCTACGGAGGTTAGAACATAAAAAGTGGCACGGTAATCCAGTGATTGCATCATGGCTGCAAAAGGCAATGCATTGGGAAAGCCTTGTTCGGTATCCATTTCTATCACTTGTGCCGAGGCTTTGCCATTTGGCCAGGAGGCTCGCGCCAGCGCTGGCTCGCGTTGCAGCCATTGAATCGTGTCGTCAATCAGATCGTACGCCGCGAGCGGGTGCGATTCCCAGCTGGATTCAGCGAATGCGAAATAAGCCGTACGGTTCAAACCGCCTTTTGTCTCTGAATACACGACGGCACCCTCGTCGCGTCGGGTTTCGTCAACGATGCGTGCGTAATCCATGAAGCGGGCTGCAACCATGTCACCTTTGACGCGCAGCAACGGTTCGGACGTCTTGTCCATCCATATTCGTTTGCCTGCGGGAAGTCTGTATGATAACGGGGATTCGCCCGTCAGCGTCAGGTTGCGGGCATCTTCGGTAACCGGGATTTCCCCCACCATCTTGACACCCATGCTTTCCAAAAGTTGCCAGCCCTCCCAGTCACCCTTTCCATTTCGGGTACCTGTTGCCCAGGTGATAAGGATGGATCCCCCCCTTGCGCGATACGCTTGTATTTCGGTACGCTCTTCAGCACTGAGTGACAAAGCCGAGGGCAGAATCAATACGCCGGCCTTCTGCTTGCCCAGCTCTGTGACTGTCTTGATTTCCTTAAAGTCAGCCTTGCGATTTAAAAAATAATTACGCCACGGCACTAGCAAT
>JANXTM010000334.1 GCA_025352405.1 Polaromonas sp. | reverse complement strand
GCAGCGCCCAGGCCCGACAGCAGGCCAATCACACCCGCAAAGGTCTGGTTCTGGTCCATGGCGGGACGCAGCAGCAGTACCACCCCGGCAAAGCTGGCCATGATGGCCAACACCAGCGGGCCTTGCGAGGGCGCTTTTTGTCCGGCTTTGCTGAACATCAGCGAGCCGCCCACCAAAAACGCCGCAATCCAGACGCTGCTCATGTAGTTCAGCGTCATGGCGGTGGCCAGCGGCAGATGGGCAATCGCATAAAACCAGGCCGACAGCGACATCACGCCGACTGCACTGCGCCAGGCGTGCATGGCGGGAAACTGTGTCGCCAGAGAAATACCGCGTGCGCGGGCATAGGCGGCGATGAAAATCACGCCGATCACGCCCCGGTAAAAGACCAGCTCGGCGCTGTTGAAGTGCGCTGACGCGTACTTCACGCAAACACCCATGGTGGCGAAAAGAAACGAAGAAAGAATCATCCAGACGGCTTGCATGGCGCATGGGCTTTCGAAAATTGAGTATCAAAAAGACCGTTTCGACAATAAATACCGGGGTTATACGCTATTAAAAAAATAGCAGATGGATAGTAGATGGGCGGCGGGCTAAATCATCTGCGTGGTTTTGCTGGCGCCCATTTCCCGGCGGTACCACTCGTGGAAGTGCTGCATGCCGTCTTCCATGGGGCTCTGGTAGGGGCCGAACTCATTGTCGCCGCGCAGCATCAGCGCCTTGCGGCCAGCGTCCATGCGCAGGGCGATTTCGTCGTCTTCAACACAGGTTTCCATGTAAGCAGCCTGCTGCGCTTCAATGAACTCGCGCTCAAAGGCGCAAATTTCTTCGGGGTAGAAAAACTCCACCACGTTCAGTGTTTTGTCGGCCCCTTGCGGGTGCAAGGTGCTCACCACCAGCACATGCGGGTACCACTCGATCATCACGTGCGGGTAGTAGGTCAGCCAGATTGCGCCGTACTTGGGCGGCACGCCCAAGCGGTACTGCAGCACCACGTCGTGCCATTTTTTATAGGTGTCGGTGCCGGGCTTGCCCAGTTTGTCAGACACCCCCACGGTTTGCACCGAATAGTGGGGCTGCAGCTGCCACAGTAAATCGTGCGTGGTTACAAAAGAGCCCAGGCCGGGGTGGAACGGGCCGACGTGGTAGTCCTCCAGGTAAACCTCGATAAAGGTTTTCCAGTTGTAGTTGCATTCGTGCAGGTGTACCTTGTCGAGCTGGTAGCCTGAGAAATCAAGATCCTGCAAAACGCCCAGCGACGTCATGTCGGCAGCAATATCGCGACCGTTGTCTTCAAACACCAGACCGTTCCAGGTCGTGGTTTTGTAGCGGTTCAGGTTCAGGCAAGGGTCAATTTCAAAGTGCGGCGCGCCTATCAGCTCACCCGTTGTGTTGTAGGTCCAGCGGTGCAACGGGCAAACAATGTTGCTCCCAGTGTTGCCTCGGCCCTGCAACATGGTCGATTGCCGGTGCCGGCAGACGTTTGAGATCAGCTCAATACCCGAACTGTTGCGCACCAGCGCGCGACCCTCACCCTCGTGCGGCAGGGCGTAGTAGTCACCCAGATTCGGCACCGCCAGCTCGTGGCCCATGTAACGTGGGCCCCGGGCAAATAGTTTTTGCTGCTCTCGCTGGTAAAGACCCGCATCAAAATAGCTGGAAATGGGTAGCTGGCTGGTGGCTTGCAGCAGGCGTAGGCTTAAATCGGACATGCGGTGGTGTGACAGTGACGTGGACTTCACCGTTATCGAGAATGGACGACGATTTTACCTGTGCGGGCTTGCTTACGGCGGATGGGGACTCACCTGATAATGGCCCGACGTTTGGCGGTATACCTGCCCAAGCCATTGAAACCCACTGTCAACCGCCTAAAATCACGGTTCAACTCAAATACTATGGCCAAATCCCCTGTCTCTCCTGCATCGCCCTCCGCTGTTTCTGCATTGCCTGCCACCTATGAAGCCGCGCTGCAGGAGCTGGAAGGGCTGGTCTCCGGACTTGAGTCGGGCCAGCTGCCGCTGGATCAGTTGCTTTCCGGCTACCAGCGCGGCGCCCAGTTGCTGGCGTTTTGCAAAGGCAAGCTGGAGGCCGTGGAGACTCAGATCAATGTGCTGGAAGGCACAGAGCTCAAGCCGTGGGCGTGATGCCTGGTTGATTAACACCGAGAGACAAGCACTACATGCCATTGACCGACGCGCCCGAAAAACTCTCGTTGTTCAGACTGGAAGACTGGAGCGCACAGCAGCTTGCTCAAATTGAGCAAGCCCTGAACTGCTGGGTTGCCGTCGCCGCCGATGCTTCTGCAGCTGCAACCCAATCTGTGGGTCTGGCCAGCCTGAGCCAGGCCATGCGTTATGCCGTGCTCGATGGCGGCAAGCGTCTGCGTCCGCTGCTTGTGTTGGCCGCCTGTGAAGCGGTGAACGGCAACTCGCATGCCGGCTTGCGCGCGGCTTGTGCAGTCGAGCTGATTCATGCTTACTCGCTGGTGCATGACGACATGCCGTGCATGGATAACGATGTGCTGCGTCGCGGCAAGCCAACGGTGCATGTCAAATTTGGCGAGGCACAGGCGCTGCTTGCAGGCGATGCCCTGCAAGCGCTGGCTTTCGAATTTTTAACCCCTGACGACGCGCAACCCGATGTTTTCGATGTCGCTATCCAGGCGCGTCTGTGCCGCATGCTGGCGCAGGCGGCGGGGCATCAAGGCATGGCTGGCGGTCAGGCCATCGACCTGGCCAGTGTGGGTCTGCGCCTGACGGCGGTGCAACTGCACGAAATGCATCGTCTCAAAACCGGTGCGCTGCTGCAAGCCAGTGTGATGATGGGTGCAAGCTGCGGTGCTGCGTCGTTGCCGGTGCAGGCCGCGTTGCGCGACTACGGTGAAGCGGTCGGCCTGGCATTTCAGGTGGTTGATGACATTCTGGACGCGACCGCTGACTCTGCCACGTTGGGCAAGACTGCCGGCAAGGACGCCGCGCAGGACAAGCCGACGTTTGTCTCACTGATGGGGCTGGCGGCTTCAAGAAGCTACGCTCAGGAACTGTTGGCTCGTGCGCTGGCCAGTCTTGACACCGTGCAAGCCTGCGGGCTGGACAACACCGCTGCCTTGCGTGCGCTGGCCGACATGCTGGTCAATCGCCATCACTAAGCGAATATTTAGTCAGCACCAGGTCTTCAACGGAACCGCTGCCGCACAACCAATTTATCAGGGTGACCCCATTGCTTGAAAACATCAACAGCCCCGCAGACCTGCGCAAGCTGCCCAAAGGCCAGCTCAGGGCACTGGCCGACGAGTTGCGTGCCTACTTGCTTGACACGGTGTCCAAAACTGGCGGACACCTGAGTTCCAACCTTGGCACGGTGGAGCTAACGGTGGCCTTGCACTATGTTTTCAACACTCCGGAAGACCGTCTGGTGTGGGATGTGGGCCATCAAACCTATCCGCACAAAATCTTGACGGGCCGGCGCGACCGCATGGACAGCCTGCGGCAGTTTGGCGGGCTGTCAGGTTTTCCCCGCCGCAGCGAGAGCGATTACGACACGTTTGGCACTGCGCATTCCTCAACCTCGATTTCTGCTGCGCTCGGCATGGCGCTGGCCGCCAGGCAAAAGGGCGAAGACCGCCATGCTGTTGCCATCATTGGTGATGGGGCCATGAGCGCCGGCATGGCCTTTGAGGCGCTGAATAACGCTGGCGTGCACGATGACTGCAAGCTTCTGGTGGTGCTGAACGACAACGACATGAGCATCAGCCCGCCGGTAGGTGCGCTCAACCGCTACCTGGCGCAACTGATGAGCGGGCGCTTTTATGCATCGGCCCGAAACGTCGGCAAGCACGTGCTAAGCGTGGCGCCGCCATTGCTGGAGTTGGCCAAGCGGTTCGAGACCCATGCCAAAGGCATGGTGGTGCCCGCCACGCTGTTTGAAAACTTCGGCTTCAACTACATTGGCCCCATTGACGGCCATGATCTGGACTCGCTGATCCCCACCCTGGAGAACATCAAGCAGTTGATGCTCAATGGCTCCGGCCCGCAGTTTTTGCATGTAGTGACCAAAAAAGGTCAAGGCTACAAGCTGGCTGAGGTGGACCCGATTGCTTACCACGGCCCCGGCAAGTTTGACCCGGCGATGGGCTTGCAAAAATCCATATTGCCTGCCAAGCAAACATTCACCCAGGTGTTTGGCCAGTGGCTGTGCGACATGGCCGAGCACGACAAACGCCTGGTCGGCATCACCCCCGCGATGCGGGAGGGCTCGGGCATGGTGGAGTTCCACAAACGATTTTCCGAGCGTTATCACGATGTCGGCATTGCCGAGCAGCATGCAATCACATTTGCGGCCGGAATGGCCTGCGAGGGCCTCAAGCCCGTGGTGGCGATTTACTCGACGTTTTTGCAGCGCGGCTACGACCAGCTGATTCACGATGTCGCGCTGCAAAATTTGCCGGTGGTGTTCGCGCTGGATCGCGCCGGCCTGGTCGGTGCCGACGGGGCGACGCATGCCGGTGCCTACGACATTGCCTTCCTGCGCTGCATTCCCAACATGAGCGTGGCTTGCCCGGCCGATGAAAACGAATGCCGCAAGCTGCTCAGCTCGGCGTTTGAGCAAAATCATCCGGTCGCGGTGCGCTACCCGCGCGGTGCCGGTGCCGGCGTGCAGACGGAGCCGGGTTTGGCATCGCTGCCCTTTGGTAAGGGCGAGATTCGCCGGGAAGGTACCGGGGTTGCCATTCTCGCGTTTGGCACGCTGCTTTACCCGGCGCTGCAGGCGGCTGAAGAACTGGGAGCAACCGTTGTGAACATGCGCTGGGCCAAGCCACTGGACCTTGCGCTGTTGCTCAAAATTGCGGCCACACATGATTTGCTGGTAACGGTGGAAGAGGGCGCCATCATGGGCGGTGCAGGCAGTGCCGTGAGTGAAGCCCTGCAGGCGGTGGGCGTCGTCAAACAGGTGCTGCACCTGGGCTTGAAAGACGAGTTTATCGAGCATGGCGAGCACGCTTATTTGCTGGCACTGCAGGGTCTCGACGCGCCTGGCATAGTAGCGTCCATCACTGCACGCCTGGGCGGCGTGTCGGCCTCGGCGGGGGTGCAGTTGTAGTGCAAAAACGGCGCGCGTCGGCCCGGCTTAATCGGCCGCAGGGCGCTTCAAACCACAAGCGGCTACTCCCAATGCCTGGCTTTCAACGCCCGAGATAGGCTTCCTGCACTTTGGGGTTCACCAGCAGTTCACGTCCTGTTCCGCTCAACACCACCGTGCCGGTCTCGAGCACGTAGCCCCGGTCAGCGATTTTCAAGGCTTGCTTGACGTTTTGCTCAACCAAAAAAATGGTCAACCCAGCCTGGTTGATGTCACGCAGTATGCGAAAGATGTCTTGGACGATGATCGGCGCCAGGCCCATGGAAGGTTCATCCAGCATCAATACCCGGGGCTTGGCCATCAAGGCGCGGCCGATCGCCAGCATTTGCTGTTCACCGCCTGAAAGATTTCCGGCAAGCCCGTTCGCGCGGTCTTTTAAAACCGGAAATAGCTCGTAAATGTGTGCCAGATCCGCGGCGCGGTTGCCTTTGTCACGGCGAGCGTACGCGCCCAGTTCAAGGTTTTCCTGCACGGTCAACGTTGTCAGCGTGGCACGCCCTTCTGCGACCTGAACTACACCGTTGGCCACGATGGTGTGGGGCGCCATTTTGCTCAGGTCTTTGCCATCCAGCATGACGCGGCCAGCGGCTTTTTTAACCAGCCCCGAAAGCGCCAGCAGGGTAGTCGATTTGCCTGCACCGTTGGCACCCACCAGCGTGGTGATCTGGCCTTCATGAAGCGCCAGATCAATGCCCTTGACCGCTTCAATGTGGCCATAGTTGACCTGCAAACCACTGACCTGCAGTAAGGGCGTGCTCATGCTGTGGCTCCCATTGGTTGCGGGGTGAGTGCAGCGTCATCGGTGTCGTCTTCGCGGCCCAGGTAAGCTTCAATGACTTGCGGGTCGTTGCGAATCGTGTCCGGATCACCGCGCGCGATGATGCGGCCAAAATTGAGCACGGCAATGTCGCCGCACAAACCCATCACAAAACGCATGTCGTGCTCGATCATGAATAGGGTGTAGCCACGCGCGCTGATGTTGCGGATCACCTGCATCAGCTCGACTTTTTCGCCGCTGTTCATACCAGCGACGGGCTCGTCCAGCAGCAGAAGTTTGGGATTGGTGGCCAGCGCCCTGGCAAGCTCCAGCTTGCGCTGGTCACCGTACGACAGGTTGTCGGCTTTCTCAAACGCTTTGTGGTCCAGCTTCACCCACGACAGCAACTCGCGCGACCGCTCCCGGGCCCGGCGCTCTTCGCTACGAAACAGGTTGGAGCCGAACAACAAACCAAGTGGCCCGTAGCCAAGTTGCGCATGCAGGCCCACCATGACGTTTTCCAGCAGCGACATCTCCTTGAAGATGCGGATATTCTGGAAAGTGCGGCCAATGCCCAGGCGCGTGATCTCGTGCGGCTTTCGGCCGACCAGGTTATGGCCGCCAAACTCGATGCTTCCGCCGGTGGGTGGCAGCAGTCCCGTGATCAAATTAAAAACCGTGGTTTTACCAGCACCGTTGGGGCCAATCAGACCAAAAACACCGCCCTGGGGAATCTCCAGGTTCACGTCCTGCAGCACCTTGAGGCCGCCAAAGTGGCGCGACAGCGTTTTGAGTTTCAGTGAGGTGCTCATGCTTTGCCGGCCCCGCGTCGAAACCACTGGGCAAACAGCTGCCTGAAGCGTGCAGGGTCCCAAATACCTTTGGGTAAAAACAGCACAATCAGCACCAAAATAAAGCCATTAACGACCAGCCTGAAGTCTTTGAATGAGCGCAGCAGTTCTGGCAGAAGGGTCAGGATCACAGCACCGACCACGGGCCCGGTCAGGCTGTTGATGCCGCCCAGAATGGTCATGGTGAGAATGTCAACGGCCCGGTCAAAGCCGTACTCGTTGGGTCCGATAAAAAACGTCAGGTGTGCATTGAGTCCGCCAGCCAGGCCGGCAATCGCGCCGCCCAGTACAAAGGCCAGCATTTTGTGCGCCGCCACGTCGATGCCCATCAAGCCGGCTGCGGTTTCGTCTTCCTTGATGGACTCGAAAGCCCTGCCGACTTTAGAGCGCCGTAAGCGCCAGAGCAGCGCCAGCGTGACCAGCAGGGCAACGGCCACATGCCACCACTGCGTGAGCTGGGCAATGCCGTTGAGTCCCAGCGCGCCGCCGGTGATGTTCTCCGCGTTAAGCAGCGCAATCCGCACCACTTCGCCAAAGGCCAGGGTGGCCATGGCCAAGTAAACGCCAGAAAGCCGCAGTGTGGGCTTGCCAATCACAAAAGCCATCAGCGCCGGAGCCGCCATGCCCGCCAGCATTGCGAGCGGAAAGGGCAGGCCATAAGTCATGGTTAGCACTGCGGATGTATAGGCGCCTATGCCCATGAAGGCCGCGTTGGCCATGGCCAGCATGCCGCACGACAATGTCAGGTAAATCGAGAGCGCCAGCAGGGCGTTGGTGCCCAGCGTGAGTACCAGATTGCTGTAAACCGACCAGAAGTTGTTAAGCCAGTCCATGGCCTAGACTTTGCGCTCTTGAAGCGTGCCGAAGAGTCCTTTGGGCCGGAGCAGCAAGATCAGGAAAAGCAAGCCAAACGCCACGGCATCGCGCATGCTGGAGCCAATATAAGCCACCGACAGTACTTCTGCAAAGCCAAGAAACAGGCCTCCCAACAACGCGCCGCGAATATCGCCCATGCCGCCCAGAATGATCACTGCAATCCCTTTGTGCAGCATGGGTTGCCCCATCAGCGGAAACAGCGCGTTGGAATACAGGCCAATCAAGACCCCGGCCAAACCCCCCAGGCCTGCAGCAGCAAACGAGGTCAGGTAAAACAGGCCCTCCACATTTATGCCTACCAGATAAGCGGCTTTTGGAGACTCCGCAATCGCCCGCAATGCGCGCCCGAGTTGGGTTTTTTTCAGCGTCAGCAGCAAGACGGCCATCAGCACGAAGGACATCAAGATGATGCCCAACTCAAGTGCGGTCAAGGTAATGTTGCCCAGCTGCAGACTGTCTTCAGACACCAGTCCGGACGGAAAACGCAGGTTCTGGGCGCCGAAAATCCCCTGAACACCGTTGTTAAGAATGATGGCGACACCGATTGTGGCAATCATCGGAATCAGGTGTGGGGCACTGCGCGCGCGTAGCGGCCGCAGCACCAAAAAATCAATCAGCAACCCGAGCGAGCCGCAAAAAACAAAGGCAAACAGCAGCGCGCCCCACAGTGGAAAAGCAAATCGCACGACAGCCTGTTCGGCTGCATAGGCACCGACCATGAAGACCGCACCATGCGATAAATTAACGACGCCCAGGACGCCAAAAATAAGGGTGAAGCCAAGCGCAAACAGGGCGTAGACGCACCCCAGTGACAAGGCGTTGACAAGCTGTTGTTCCAGCACGATGGGAGTTCCGGTTAAAGCGCGGCGAAGCGCCAAATAAAAAAGACGGCGCAACTGCGTGCGCCGCCAGGATCAGCGACGGTTTACTTTTCGATCACGAACTGACCACCTTTGGTCACGCTGATGATGGGGGTTTGTTGTGCGTCATAGCCCGCTGGCTTGCCAGCACGGTCGGTGGCGCGGCGAAACTGGAAAGCGCCGGTTGCGCCCGTCCACTTGGCGGCTGGCAGCGCGCCTTGCAGTGCCAGACGGTCCGCGTTCAAATCACCACTGAGTTTGATTTTTTTCAAAGTCTGCGCTGTGATGTACATCGCGTCGTAGGCTTGCGCTGCGAACTGGTCAGGCGCGGCCTTGTACTTGTCGGTGTAGGCTTTGATGAACTTGGTGTTTTCGGCGCTGGCGTTGCTTGACGACCATGGGCTGCCCACATACAGGCCATCGGCCTTGTCTTTGGCCAGGTCGAAGACCTTGACGGAATTCATGCCATTGCCGCCAATAAATGGCACGGTCAAGCCTAGCTGACGGGCTTGCACCATGATGGGTGCGCCTTCAGCAAGCAGGGCCGACAGCACAATAGCGTCCGGGTTGCCAGCCTTGATTTTTGTCAACTGTGCCTTGAAGTCCACGTCACCCTTGGCAAAGGTCTCGGTCGTGGTGACCGGAATCTTCAGGTCCTCCAGCGCTTTTTTGAAGTTGTCGTAGCCGCTTTTGGTGAACACGTCGTCGTTGCCAAACATCACAGCAACTTTTTTGATGCCGGATTTTTTCACCGCGATCTTGATGGTTTCAGGCAGCACGTCGGCCTCGGTCACCGAATTGCGAAACACAAACTCGCCAATCGAAGTGATGCCGTCGGCTGTGTTGGAGGTGCCAAAAGCCACCACCTTGGCGGCTTGGGCAATGGGGTCTGCAGCCTGCGCCGAGTTCGACAGGGTCGGGCCGAACACCATCAACACCTTGTCCTGGAAAATTAGCTTCTTGAAGACGTTGATGGCCTCTTCTTTTTTACCCTGTTCGTCTTCAATCACCAGCTGCAGTTTGTCGCCATTGACGCCACCCGATGCATTGATCTCGTCAGCCGCCAACTGAAAACCGTTGCGTATGGAGATGCCGTACTGAGCTGCTCCGCCCGACAGCGCCTCGGCCACACCAAGTTTGATATCTGCGGCGTGAACCCCAACGCTAAAAGTGGCTGCAAGTGCAAACGACAGCAGGGACGGCGTGAAAAAGTTTTTTTTCATTTGGGCGTTTCCAGGTACGTGGTGTTTAAGAAGGGCGCGATTTTACATCTCGTCGCTGCGTTCAGGAAAGGTAGGCCATGCGTACGAGCCGTTAGACGTGATGCGCTTAAAGCACTTCCAGCCCACTGCCTTCCAGCACGCGGCCAACCGTGCACGCTTGTGCGAAGCCCTGGCGCTTGAAGCAGGCCAGGACCTCAGCTTCGACTTCAGGTGCGCAGGCTACCAGCAAGCCGCCGCTGGTTTGCGGATCGCACAAAAGCGCTTGATAGGCCGGCGTGGTGTCGGCGGGCAGCGATACCTCGTCGCCATAACTGGCCCAGTTGCGGCCGGATGCACCAGTCACCACACCCGCTTCGGCGAGGGCCAGCACTCCGGGCAACAGCGGAAGTTTTTCAAGTTGAATCTGTATTTTGAGTTTGGCGCCCCGCGCCAGCTCCAGGGCGTGGCCCGCCAGCCCAAAGCCGGTGATATCGGTCAGCGCGTGCACGCCATCAAGTCTGGCCAGATCTATGCCGGGCTTGTTGAGCTGGGTAGTCACCGCAATCATTTGCGCATAGCCTTCAGGCGGCAAAATCTCCTTTTTGAGTGCCGCTGACAAAATGCCCACGCCCAGTGGTTTGCTGAGCACCAGCACATCGCCGACCTTGGCGCCCGAGTTCTTCTTCACGCGTGACGGGTGCACCAAACCGAGGACGACCAGGCCGTAAATCGGCTCCACCGAGTCAATCGTGTGGCCGCCCGCAATCGGGATGCCCGCATCACGGCACACGTCCTGGCCACCGCGCAAGATCGCGCCTATGGTCTCCAGCGGCAACACATTGATCGGCATGCCGACCAGCCCAAGCGCCATGATGGGCGTGCCGCCCATGGCGTAGACGTCGCTGATGGCATTGGTCGCGGCGATGCGGCCAAAGTCATACGGGTCGTCGACGATGGGCATGAAAAAGTCGGTGGTGGCGATCAGGGCCTGTTCGTCGTTGAGCAGATACACAGCGGCGTCGTCTGCGGTTTCAATGCCCACCAGCAACTCTTTGGGCAAATTAAAGCCCGGCAGGTTGCTGGAATTTTTAAGAATCTCGCTCAGGATATGCGGTGCGATTTTGCAGCCACAGCCACCGCCATGCGACAGGCTGGTCAGGCGTGGGACGGTGCGGGCTTCAAGGGGGTTCCGAGATTCACGAGATTCAGGGGCGTTCATGGCAGGGCTTTCAATAACTCAAGGCAGAGGCCAGCAAGTTTATGACAAGGCGCTTTTCCTCAAACGGAATAAACAGTGCGGCCCGTTGCGCGCATTGGCTTTGCAAGCCTTGTAAAAAGTCCAGCTCGGCCGCACAGCGCCGCACTAACGCCGCCAGTTGCGCGTCGTCCCCCACCTCAAAGTAGCCTGCATAGTCGGCACCCAGCATGCCCACATTGCCGTCAATGCGCGAGGCCAACACCGGCGTGCCCGACTGCACGGCCTCCAAAATGACGTGGGCGCCGCCTTCCATCAGCGAGCAGTTCACCAGCACGTGCGCGCGCTTGATGCGCTGGCGAGTGATAGCGCGCGGCAGCCCGCCAAGCCAGCGGTAGGCCGGCGTTTGCGCCGTCTGGGCGCGGGCTGCCGCTTCAAAACACGGCGCCAGTGCCTGGCCAATCTGGTCAAAGTGAATGTTCGGTGCCAGCACCTGGCTCGAGGCCCGCATGAAGGTCAGCGGGTCTTTTTCTCCCCGCAGGTGACCGACCATCACGGCACGAAAACCCCTGGCTGATTTCACCGCCGGCAGCAGCTGCCGTGCGGACTGGTAAATGACCTGCGCCTTGCTGCGCCATGGCGCTGGCAATGCGGCCAACCCGGCATCCTGCAGCACCACCAGATGTGTGGCCAGCGCCAGCGATTGCCGGGCATCGGCATCGGTTTGAAGGTCGCGGTAAAGGTCGGTGCCTGTAAGCACCACTATCAACGGCTTCTCTGGGTAAGCTGCCGCCCAGGCGTGAATCGAGGGTGCAGATCGGCGGGCATGCAGCGCCACCATGCATTGCGGCTCAAAGCGCGCTGAAGGTGACTCGTCCGGGGCCGGCCATTGCGGCAGCAACGCGATGTCACAATGGCCAGACAAAAATTGCGCCCAGCGATGCGCGGTGTGCCAGTTGCCGTTGTTTGATTCAGGCATCGCCGGGCTGACCAGCACGACCTTTTTCTTTAACCTCACCGGCAGCTTTATCGTGGCCTCCAGTACACCTTCCTTTTCAACCGCCACCTCTGTGTCCGGGCTGATTGATTCACCCCGCATGCGGGGCGCCGGTCGGGAGCTGTTGTCACTGGCACTCATGGATGCGCGCAATCATACGCTGCACCTTTTTGGCCAGTACCAGAAGGCGCTCGGTGCCAGTAACTTCGTGGTGCCCGTGCTGCCCACCGTCAACCCGCCGCTTTGGGAGCTGGGTCATGTGGGCTGGTTTCAGGAATGGTGGATTGGCCGCAACATGCAGCGGGCCCTCGGAGACCGCTGCGCGCCAGCGCATGCGCGCCTGGCCTCGATTGAGCCCAACGCTGACAACTGGTGGGACTCTGCCCATGTGCCGCACAACTCCCGCTGGGCGCTGGCCCTGCCCGATGCCGATCAAACCCGCGCTTATTTGCTCGACACCCTTGAAAGCACGCTGGAGTTGCTGGCCAAATCCAGTGACGAAGACGACGCGCTTTATTTTTACCGCCTGTGTCTGTTCCATGAAGACATGCATGCTGAGGCGCTGGTCTACACCGCACAAACGCTGGGTCTTCAGCTTGACCGGCCCTTGCTGCAGGCCTACACACCCGCCCCCATGGCGGTGCGCGAGCCCCTCCTGATACCGGCTACCGCCTGGCAACTGGGCAGCGCCGCGGGGTCCGGCTTTGCCTTTGACAACGAGAAGTCTGCGCACACCATCAATGTGCCCGAATTCGAAATTGACGCGCAGCCCGTGACCTGGGCGCAGTTTGTCGAGTTCGTGGATGACGGCGGCTATGACCACGAAGAACTCTGGCACCCCAGCGGCTGGCAGTGGCTGCAGGGCATGGCGAACGTGCAAGGCCAGTACCAGGGCAGAAGAGGCCCGCGCCATGTGGACCAGATCGGTGTGGCCAGCGGCGCGGTGATGCAGACTCGCTTTGGTCAGGCCATGCGCATGCAGGGCAACCAGCCGGCCATGCACATGACCTGGTTTGAGGCCGACGCGTGGTGCCGCTGGGCCGGGCGGCGCCTGCCGTTTGAGGTTGAGTGGGAAGTCGCTGCACACACGGCGGTGCGGCGCGGTTTTCGTTGGGGCGATGTGTGGGAGTGGACGGGCACCACGTTCAGGCCTTATCCGCACTTCAAGGCCGACCCCTACCTGGACTATTCGCAGCCTTGGTTTGGTACCCACAAGGTGTTGCGCGGCGCCTCATTTGCCACCAGAGCCCGCATGAAAAGCCCTAAGTACCGCAACTTTTACCTGCCCGGGCGGGACGATATTTTTTGTGGCTTTCGTTCTTGTGCGCTATAACAATAATAGCAAATGGTCCCCGATTTAGCTGGCGCAGGGCCGTTTTTTTCTTGTAATTTTCTGGTTGTGGTCGGTGGGCCGAGAGCGCCAGCGCCGTCAGCTCCCCACGCCACCATGCGCACCGTGAATATGTCCCGGCTTCCCCCGCCTGGTCGCCGGTGGTGCCTGCCTAGCGGCCTGCTCCAGACCCTCCAGAATGCCGCAATCTGCGGCTTGCTGGCTGTTGGCGCACTGCAGGCGTAGCGCCCGCAGCTCTTTTTCCAGTGCCTTGAGTTCCCTGATGCGCTGGACTACATGGCCCACATGGGCGTCTAGCAGGCTGTTGACCTCCGCGCAGTTTTCTTCCGGCGTGTCCTTGAAGCGCAGCAGTGTACGCACCTCGGCGAGCGTCATGTCGAGTGAGCGGCAATGGCGGATGAACGCCAGCCGCTGCAGGAGGCTGCTGTCGTAGCTGCGGTAGTTGGCGCTGGTACGTGCAGGCTCGGGCAGTAGGCCTTCGCGCTCGTAGTAGCGGATGGTTTCGCTCTGGGTGTGGGCGGCTTGGGCGAGTTCACTGATCTTCATGGCGCGCTCCGGGGTAAAAGGTGCAGGAATATGGCCCTTGACTTTAAGGTCGCTACAGGGTTTTTAATTAAGCCATGAAAATTCAACACACGCATTGCCATGCACCTATTGCGGTTGCTGCAACCGATTGCTGCGGGGCAGCGCCGGTTCTGACTCCCGTTCTTGCGCATCAGGCGCCCGCAGCCGACGCGTCCGGCCAGTTGTTTCGCATTGCCACCATGGACTGCAGCGCTGAAGAGTCAGAGATCCGGCAGGCGCTTGAGCCCATTACCGGTATCAAATCTCTGGGCTTTCAACTTGGCGCGAGAACGCTCAGCATCAACGCCTCAGATGCGGCCTTGCCGCTTGCCTTGGCGGCCATTCGCAAAGCCGGTTTTGACCCCCAACCGGTGACGTCGAACGATGCGCCATCTTCAGAGCCAGGGCGTGACCACGAGCACGCTCACTCCCACGCTGCTTACCCCGGCTTCTGGAGATTTGTACTGGCGTTGCTTCTTGCAACCAGTGCCGAACTGCTGGCCTACTTTGCACCAGACACCACGGCCTGGAAGGTCGCAGGCATGGCGGTGGCTTTGCTCGCCATCTGGCTGGCAGGCCTGGACACCTACAAAAAAGGCATCGCTGCATTGCTGCGCGGCAAGCTCAATATCAATGCGCTGATGTCGGTCGCGGTGACCGGCGCGTTTGTGATTGGCCAGTGGCCAGAAGCCGCCATGGTGATGGCCCTGTACGCCATCGCCGAATGGATAGAGGCCAAGGCCGTAGACCGCGCCCGCAACGCCATCAAGGGCCTGCTGGACCTGGCTCCGGCGCAGGCCCTGATGCGTCAGGCCGACGGTGCCTGGCGGTTGACGCCGGTGGGAAGTGTGCTTTTAGAGGCCTGGGTACGTGTCAAACCGGGGGAGCGGGTGCCGCTGGACGGCGTGGTCATGCAAGGCAGCAGCGCCATCAACCAGGCCCCCATCACCGGCGAGAGCCTACCGGTGGACAAATCGCCCGGAGACAGCGTGTTCGCGGGCACCATCAATGCAACCGGTGAACTGCAAGTGCGCGTGACCGCCGCCGCCAACCACAGCACGCTGGCCCGGATCATCCACGCAGTGGAGCAGGCGCAGGGCACGCGCGCACCCACCCAGCGCTTTGTAGACCGCTTTGCCGCGGTGTACACACCCGCCATCTTTGCCATAGCTATTACCGTGCTGGTGTTGACGCCGTTTTTAATGGGCCTGAGCTGGCAAGAGGCGGCTTACAAGGCGCTGGTGCTGCTGGTCATTGCCTGCCCTTGCGCGCTGGTGATTTCAACCCCGGTCACCGTGGTCAGTGGTTTGTCGGCTGCAGCGCGGCGCGGAATTTTGATCAAAGGCGGTACTTATCTTGAAAACGCCCGTTTGCTAAAAGCCGTGGCACTCGACAAAACTGGCACTCTCACCGAAGGTAAACCTGCGCTCGTGGGCTGGCGTTTATGGGGCGAGGGCGATAAAGTGCAAGTCAAACAGCTGGCTGCCAGCCTGGCTGCACGCTCTGACCACCCGGTAGCCAAAGCCATTGTGGCCAGCCTGACTGACAGCGCCCTTGAGGTACAGCGCTTTACGGCACTGCCGGGGCGCGGCGTTCAGGGCACGGTCAGTGGTCAAACCTTGCAGTTGGGCAACCACCGGTTGATGCATGAAAGCGGTTTTTGCAGCCCCGAACTTGAAGCCGAACTGGCGATGCACGAGGGTCAAGGCCGCAGCGTGACGATGCTGGCAGACACCCACCGGGTACTGGCCCTGTTTGCCGTGGCCGACACCCTCAAGCCCAGCTCGATTCAGGCCACTGCCGAACTCAAGGCCCTGGGCGTGACCGTTGTCATGCTGACGGGCGACAACACAGCCACCGCAAAAGCCATTGCAGCGCGGGCTGGCATCAGCGATGCACGGGGCGACCTGCTACCCGAAGCCAAGCTTGACGCCATCAAGGAGATGCAGCAACGCTACGGCGCCACCGCAATGGTCGGCGATGGCATCAACGATGCCCCGGCGCTGGCGCAGGCCGACATCGGCTTTGCGATGGGCGGCGCGGGCAGCGACACCGCGATGGAAACTGCCGACGTGGTCATCATGAACGACGATCTGCGGCGTGTGGCTGAGACGGTACGGCTGTCAAAACGCACCCACGCTGTGCTCTGGCAAAACATCATGCTGGCTCTGGGTATCAAAAGCGTTTTTTTACTGCTGGCCGTGTTTGGCACCGCCACCATGTGGATGGCCGTGTTTGCCGACATGGGCGCCAGTCTGCTGGTGGTGGGCAACGGGCTGCGCTTGCTGCGGGGGGCAAAAGATACACAAGATGCGGGAAAACGGGGGAAAATCTGAAACTCAAAGCAATAAAAGACCACACCACGAGCCTTGTTACCCGAACCAGCGATCAACGCCAACGTACGTATCTGCAATTAATGCAAAAATTTGCATCAAGCCAGCACGAGGATAAGGAAGCACGCTGGGCCTGGCTGGTGGCTGCGCATATCGTCGGGCAGCGCGACTACGCCCTGCACTGGCGCAACCACCTTGCCATGCCGCGTTTTGCAGCCGCGTCAAGCGACTACACCGAGGTAGCAGGCCAGTTATTTCGTCTGACTCTGGTACCTTTCGGACATGCTATGGGCCGGTTGCCCCCTGGCAATTCGGGTCGCGCCACCGTCGGTGCCTTCGAGTCAATGACCCTAATACACGCATAGCAGGGTTGATAGCTGAGGCAGAAAAACAGGCGCTGTAATCACGCACCCCTGAACAGCAAAGATCAACCCACCACCGCCTCGTAAATAATTTGCTACTGTTGGCCTTGCCGTTGCCAATATTGGCGAATGGTGCGTCCGCCTTTGGCACCTTCGGTGACTTCGCCAAAGGTGGCAATCATGAAGTCAGACTCATCGGTCCAGCGCAGGTAAGAAACCTCAATAAGGCGAGTTGCACCAGGGCCTTTTTGTGCCGTGACGTGCCGGACAGGACCCGCCCGCGCAGCCAGCGTTTTTTCGTCCGAGGTGAAGTTGGCCGCATAAAAGCGCTTGAGCTGTCGTGCATCAGGGTTTGATGTTGCTTTGGCCCATGCCTGAAGAACATCCGAAAACTCTTTTTTTTCTGCGCTCAGGCTTTGTGCCGACACCCATTTCAGGCTTGGTGCGATCAATACCGGCGTGGTGCGGATTTCCACAGTACGAATAATCCGGTCCAGGCCCGGATTGGCAACAGCTACACACCCGTCAGTGGCCAGCGGCGCGCGCGTGAACTGAGCAGATGGCGTGCCGTGTAGCCAGATACCGCTGCCGGTCTTACCGCGCTTCATATCCAGCGCATTGGGATAGTTGATGGGCAACGCACCAGAGCCGTACAGGTCTTTCCGGCTGGCAGGGTCCAGGTTGCTGGTAATGAAATAAACACCCAGTGGTGTGCGTTGGTCGCCTTCGACGTTTTTACCCGTGCCCGCCTTGCCGACAGATATGTAGTAGTCGGCCAGCAGCTGGGTTCCGGTTGGCGTGTTCTCAAACAGATAGAGCCTGGCTTTTGAGACATCTATCGCAATGGCGTGCTTGTTGCGCGCCGAAAGTGACAGGAACTGCGAAGGAATGGCACCTGCGGGCGGACGCTTCTGGAGTGCGGTCAGGCGCAGGCGGGATTCGTCGCGCAGTTCTTGCAGATGACCTGTTCCCGCCGCCGCCAGCTCGGTGGGAACATCGCCCAACACACGAACAGGTTGCCTCCTGCTCGTAAGCAAGTCCCCGTACACCAGTGGGGCCAACTGAAAGTTTGGGTAGTCCTTCACCAGTTGCTCTGCTTTTGGGAGTGCCGTCCTGCCATGACCGCTACCTAACAGCCGGTAGACCTCCATGAGGTGTGCTTCTGCCTGCCCGTCATGACGTGTCGGGACTGCGACAGCATTCTTTTTGACTGTTTGCGTTTTTTTTGATCGGTGTGGCGGGGTGTGTTTCTTTGCCCAGCCTGGGCCAGCCAGGCCCAAAAGGAGCATAGACAGCGCAAGAACCGTCGGCAAGCGAGGGCAGCTGCTGCTGCTGGATGAGTTTACAAAAATCATGCGTTTTTGAGCAGCTTGATATCGGAGGCCAACGCCGCGCCGGTCAACACCAGCATGGCGCGCCTGGTCAAGATCGGGGGTCATGGTGATCATGCTGGTTTTCTCATTTTGCGTACGCTGAATTGACTTCTTGCTGAACCAGGGCCTTGAGTTGTTCGTGGCCAAAGTCCTTGAGCGGTTTACCGTTAACAAAAAAACCAGGCGTCTGGGTCACATTCAGTGTTTTTGCGTCGGCCATGTCGGTGTCCAGTGATGCTTGAACTTGCGGCGTGGTCATGTCATCGCGCGCCCTGCGGATGTTCAGCCCCGTGTTGCCCAGAAACTCCCAGACGCGGGCGGGCTGCGGTTTGTCATGTGCCGCCCAGACGGGTTGCGCCTTCAGCACCGCTTCAGTGACAGGCCAGAAGAGGCCTTGCAGGCGGGCAGCTTCCAGCACTTTGGCGACCATGTCCGAGCCTTCATGAAATGGCACGTAGCGCACGGCGACTTGCACCTTGCCCGCGTTGTCGTCTACTATCTTTTTGACCAGCGGATAGAAGGCTCTGCAGGTTTCGCAGGCGGGATCAAAAAATTCCACGATACGGACTTTGGCGCCTGGTGCGCCGTAAGTTGGCGAGTGCGGGCGATTGAAAACAGAGTTTCTTTCCTGTGCAAGCCGACCCAATTTTTCAGCTTCTTTGCTGTTATGGCCGTAGCTGCCCAGGCTAAAACCCACCACGACGATGATGCCGCAGGCAATAACAAGAAGTTCTTTATTCATTTGGGGAAACCTTTTTTGACTGCAATAAGCAGCGCGATGATGAAAGAAAATGCTGCAACAGACAGCAGCGAAATCGTGATGAAGCCCAGCAGCTCCAGCTTTTGATCGGCGCAAGACAAACCCCTGCCGCAGGGTTGCAGGTCTTTTGGGATAAAGCCCGCATACAGCAGACAGTGGTACAGCGCAACAAGCCAGCCCGCACAGGCAACAGGTAGGGCATATTTCACGCATTGACTGTCTTGCGTGTACAAGCCTTGAGCTAGCATCAGCGCCAGCGGAAAGATGGCAATACGCTGATACCAGCACAGCACATAGGGTTCGAGGTCCATGACTTCGCTGAAAAAGAGACTGCCAAGCGTAGCGACCAGCGCAATCAGCCAGCAGAGTAAAAGAAGCGCCCATTGGCGGGAAGGCAAGGAGGGGTTGTATTGCATGGCTTTATGGGCGTGAAGTCGCAGGTGACCGGGCCATGACCAGTGTGTGAGAAAACATCAATGCGACGCCACAAAAGATGGCGATATCGGCGACATTGAACGCTGGCCAGTGCCACCCGCGCCAGTGGAAGTCCAGAAAATCCACCACGTAGCCCCGCATGCCCCGGTCTACTCCGTTGCCGAGTGCGCCTCCCAAAATCAGGCTTTAGGCCAGTCGTTCAAGCAGCGACAAGGGTTTTTGCAAGAGCCATAGCAGCCCTGCAGACACCAGCAGCGCAAGGCCAGTCAAGAAGAGCCTTTGCCAGCCCCCGGCGTCGGCTAGAAAACTGAAAGCAGCGCCCTGGTTGCGGGCGTGCACCAGATTAAAAAAGCCGGTGACTGGCCAACTCCAACCGTAGGCAGTGTTTTCATGGAGGCCGTATTTTGATGCCGCATCTGCGGTAAAAATAAATGCGGCAAGGGCGTATGCAGACGCAGGAGAAAAGCGCTGCACCCGACGGGTTGCAGGTGCTGGGATAAATCGGTTCATTCGTCAAGCTCACCTTGGCAAGGATGTATAAAACGGCATGGCGCTGATGGCGCATGCCGAAGCTGGTCGGAGCCCCGGGCGGGGCGCCAATCAATCGAACATCACAGAATGGGAGGCTTGAAGTTGGGCCAATGCTCCGCGCTGAGGTAGTCCCCTGTAATACGCCTGGGTCTGACAGTGGCGGGAACAACTACTGCAAGCGGTGGTAATTGCGCCGCCATGGCCGCCTGGTGGCAAGCGTTGCACAGCAGGCTGCAGGTATTGCAGGTTTGGCCAGAGCTGCACTGGTCAACTTGGTCATATGGTGTGCATGACCCCATGAGATGCCCGTCTGCTTTCTGGGGGATGCCCGCAGTCACGCCCACCATACCCGGGCTTGCCGGGGCAGCCATCGGTGCGAGCATCAGCACGAACATTAAAAAAAACGCAACACGAAACACGAAACCAGAGAGGTTTATCAGCTAAAAGTTCAACCTTAGACTATAAACGCGGTGTGCGTGCATGGCGTGGGCAAGGGCGATACTGACGGTGGCTACAAGTTAAATGCTACAAAATAAACAGTACATTGCCCCCGTATTTGCTGCCGCATAGCCTGTGTTGTTCGTGATTTTTAATGACTGCACAGACGGTTGCCTTGCGTCCTCCCCCGCTGGGGGAGGGCTGAGGTGGGGGGGCAGTGCAGAAACATCGCCAGCATCGTGCGTGCCCCCATCCCAACCGTCCCCCGGAAGGGAAATTCGCAAGAGCAACTTAGTAGCTAACGTGATTTACTTTTTTGCCTGCCGGTAGCTCCACCACGGCAACATCTGGCGCAGCGCCAGCACCTGGCCGCTCTGTGCGCCGTCGCTGCTGTAGCCGGGCAATTGGTGCAAGGTGGTTTGCCACTCGGTACTTTTCAGCGCCGTGAGCAGGGCAGCCACCGGCGGTGAGGGCAGCTCTGACTTCAGGCACACCAGGTGGTAGCGCTCTTGTACCAGCGGCACAAAGTCCAGGCCTTTTTCACGGGCGGCAGCCTCAATGCCCAGGCCTGCGTCGGCGGTGTTGCTGGCCACGGTTTGCGCCACGGCCGTGTGTGAGGGTTCCTGGCTGGCGTAGCCCTGCAGGTCTGGCCCCTGCAGCCCGGCCTCGGCCAGCAGTTCATCCAACAAAACGCGTGTGCCTGTGCCCTCGGAACGGTTGACATAGCGCAGACCGTCGCGCTTTAAATCTGCCAGCCCGGTGATGCGCAGCGGGTTGCCGGGGGCTACCATCAGCCCCTGCGTGCGGTACGCAAAACCAATCAGCTTGTGCAGGCCGGGCTTGAGCAAACTGCGGTAAGCGCGGGCCGCTACAGACTGGCGGCCAGGTTGCTCCAGCGTATGAAAGCCGGCCATCATGCAGCGCCCGGCATTCAGTGCCGCAATTGCGTCCACGCTGCCCATGAAGCGGATGTCCAGATGCAGGCCCTGGCGGGTGGTTTGCTCGCGCAGGGCTGACAGCGCGGCGTCGTGGCTGGCGTAGAGCGTGAGCACATGGGCGCTGTCGTCAAAGGCAGTGGAGAACGCACGCTCAATGTCGCCGCGCAGTGCTTCAATTTGCGGCGCCAGCCGGGCCTGGGCCTGGCGCTCGGCCCACAGCAGCTTGGCGCCAAATTCGGTCAAGCGTGCGCGCTGGCCCTTGTCCCAGACGATGAGGTTGCGGCCCAGGGTTTGCTCCCAGTCCTTGAGTGCGCCCCACACGTGGCGGTATGAAAACCCCAAAGCTTTCGCTGCCTTTGAGATAGAGCCGTGCGCGCGCACCGCCTGCAGCATGTCCATCAGGGGGTTACGTATTAGCGTATCTCTGCTGCGCGCGGGTGCCAGCAGGTAAGAGAGTTCGATTTTGTGCATGGCGTGCAGGTCATTATCTGCGCTGTGTTGATGGCTGATTGGTGGCTGACCAACGTATGCAAAACGGTTCATAACTGGTGATTCCCGATGTACAAAGGGGCATTTCAGCTTAGGCTAAAGTCCTGCCAACTTGCCTTATGAACACTTTCTCAAGCAGCGCCGAAACGGCCTTTTTCCTCATCACCTCGCTGGATCCCATGCTGGCCGGTATTGTCGCCCGCTCGCTGGCAGTCAGCGCCTGTGCCTGCGTCATCGCCTCTGGTGCCGGCCTGCTGGTGGGGGCGTGGCTGGGGGTCGCATGTTTCAGGGGCCGGGGTGTGGTGCTGGCGCTGCTGAACACGGCGCTGGCGCTGCCGTCGGTGGTGGTCGGGCTGGTGGTTTACCTGCTGCTGTCGCGCAGCGGGCCGCTGGGCTATCTGGGCTGGCTGTTTTCATTCAAGGCCATGGTGCTGGCGCAAAGCGTGCTTGTGCTGCCGGTGGTCACGGCGCTGGTGCGGCAGACCATTGAGGACGCCGAGCGCAACCACGGCGAGCAATTCCAGTCGCTCGGTGCCGGGCGCTTCGTGCGCGGCCTGATCTTGCTGTGGGACGAGCGCTACGCGCTGCTCACGGTGCTGATCGCAGCCTTTGGCCGGGCCATTTCGGAGGTCGGTGCCGTGATGGTAGTGGGCGGCAACATTGACGGCTACACCCGGGTCATGACGACCTCGATTGCGCTGGAAACCAGCAAGGGCGATTTGCCGCTGGCCCTGGCGCTGGGCATGGTGCTGCTGGGTGTGGTGTTGCTGCTCAATGTCCTGATTGCATTGCTCAGGCGCTGGCGCGAACAGCGCGACGACACCGCGCCTGTTGTCGCGGTGCAGGCCCATCGGGCGGTTTTGTGATGGGTGCGATGTTTAATCTGCGTGCCGTCAGCGTGCGCTATGGTCACGTGCCAGCACTCAGCAACTGCACGCTGCGCATTCAGGCTGGTGAACGCGTGGGGCTGGTGGGCTCCAACGGCAGCGGCAAGAGCACCTTGCTGCGCACGTTGCACGGGCTGGTACGGCCATCTTCAGGTTATGTCGGAGTCGATGCCGCCGTACGCCAGGCCATGCTGTTTCAGCGTCCCTACATGCTGCGCGCCAGTGTGCTGCACAACGTCGCCCTGGGCCTGTTGCTGCGCGGCACACCCTGGGGTGAGGCCAAGGCGCAGGCGCGTGAGGCGCTTGAACGCGTGGGCCTGCTAGACGCCCTGCAGCGCAACGCCAAGGCGCTCTCTGGCGGCCAGCAGCAGCGCCTGGCGCTGGCCCGGGCGTGGGCCTGCAGGCCGCAGGTGCTGCTGCTCGACGAGCCCACCGCCAGCCTGGACCCGACCGCCAAGCGCGAGGTCGAGCGCCTGATGGACGAGTTTGCAGACAGCGGCATGACGCTGGTTTTCAGCAGCCACAACCTCGGTCAGGTTAAACGCCTGGCCAGCCGCGTGGTCTACCTGGAGCAGGGCGCTTTGCTTGCCGACCTGCCAACGCGTGATTTTTTTAACGGCGCGCTACCTACAGCTGCTGCCCATTTTCTGAAAGGAGAAGTTGTATGAGCGCTCTGCCCTCGACCATGTGCACTTTCAAGTCAATCCGGTCTATGGCCCTTGTATTTGTTGCCGTAATCACTACTTTTTCAATAGCGCAAACGGCACCTATCGTGGTGGCCTCGACCACCTCGACCGAGCAGTCTGGCCTGTTTTCGTACCTGCTGCCAGCGTTTAAAAAAGCCACTGGCATTGACGTCAAGGTGGTGGCTGTGGGCACTGGCCAGGCCATCGACATGGGCCGCCGGGGCGACGCCGATGTGCTGTTTGTGCATGACCAGGTAGCTGAGGAGAAAATCGTGGCCGAGGGCTTTGCCGTCAAACGCTTTGCCGTCATGTACAACGACTTTGTGCTGCTTGGCCCGGCCGCTGACCCGGTCAAAACCAGAGGCAAAGATATTGTTGAAGCACTCAAAAAACTGAGCGCTGCCAACGGCAACTTTGTATCGCGCGGAGACAAAAGCGGGACCCACGCGGCCGAGCTGCGTTACTGGAAAACCGCCAGGGTTGACGCACCGCTTGATAAACCTGCGTTCAGCAACTACAAGGCCTGTGGCTGCGGCATGGGCCCGGCGCTGAATATGGCGGCCAGCACCGGCGGCTATGTGCTGGCCGACCGCGGCACCTGGCTGTCATTTAAAAACCGGGCTGATCTGGTGGTGCTGGTCGAAGGCGACACGCGGCTTTTCAACCAGTACGGCGTGATGGTGGTGAACCCCGCCAGACACCCGCAGACCAAAGCGCTTGAGGCGCAAAAATTTGTCGATTGGATCACTTCACCTGCCGGGCAGACCGTGATCGCGGGCTACAAGATTGGTGGCGAGCAGCTGTTTTTTCCGAATGCCGGAAGGTAAGCCACCAGGACCAGCTTGCCTATAATCCAGTCGTGTCCCACGCCCAACGTTTCCGCCTACCACCAGCCGTCTGGACCCGCTTCGCGGCCT